>JBJEBN010000034.1:0-17761 GCA_051870095.1 Candidatus Cryptobacteroides sp.
TCTTTATCAGGGGCTTGCTATTTTTAAGCAATCCGCTTTGCGGAATTAAGGTTATTTAGATTTGCGTAAACAATTTTCGGGAAACCCGATTAACTACAAATATAACACCAAAAACTTATGAAACACTTGATTCATCGAATCGCCATGATTCTGGCGATCGTGTGTCTGGGGGGGGCAGCAGCATTCGCCCAGCAAGTTAAAGGTACTGTAAAGGATGGTGCCGGTTATCCGGTCATCGGTGCTTCTGTCCTTGTAGATGGCACCACAAACGGTACCGTATGTGATCTGGATGGTAATTTCGAACTCACAGTTCCACGTCCGGATGCTACTCTCAATATTTCTTCAATCGGTTATAAGCCTGTCGTAATTGCTCTTGAAGGCAGGACATGGATCGAAGTAGTTCTCGAAGAAGATGCAGAATTGCTTGACGATGTCGTGGTAGTAGGTTATGGCGTTCAGAAGAAGAGCGTCGTTACAGCTGCGATTTCGTCAATTTCGTCTGAGAACCTCAAGAAACAGTCCAATACACGTGTTGACAACGTTCTCCAGGGTATGACTTCCGGTGTGACCGTAACTCAGAGCTCAGGAGCTCCGGATGCAGGATCACAGGTCCGTATCCGTGGTGTCGGCTCAATCCATGACTCTGCACCTCTGTATATTGTGGACGGTATTGCAATTTCCGGCGGTATCGACTACCTCAACCCTGGTGACATCGAGCGTATCGAAGTCCTCAAGGATGCTGCTTCAGGAGCCGTTTATGGTGCACGAGCTGCCAACGGTGTCGTTCTGGTCACCACAAAGAAAGGTAAGTCCGGCAAGACAACAGTGTCGTATGACTTCTCTTACGGCTGGCAGAATGTATGGCGCAAACCTCAGGTGCTCAATGCGACTGAATATGCCATCATGATGAACGAGGCTGCCATCAACGACGGCAAGGCTCCAGTTTATGATGATCCATATCAGTTTGGTGAGGGAACCGACTGGGTAGGTGCCGTTCTTAACAAGAATGCCCCCGTCATGAAACACGACATCAGTGTAAATGGTGGAAATGACAAGGTACAGTATGCGATTTCCGCAGGTTACTATACAAAGGAAGGTATCGTCGGAGGTAACTTCGGCCGTTCAAACTATGACCGTTTCACCGTTCACCAGAATCTCAATGCGATTGCAATGGACCGTACTTCTGACAGAGACTATCTCAACAAGCTCGTCCTTTCAACCACAATTTCTTATGCTCATATCAATTCAACCGGTATCGAGGGCAACTCTGAATACGGTTCACCTCTTGGCTCGGCAATGGCAATGTCACCTATCGAGCCTATCTATGCCGACGATGCTACAGTGGAAGGCTATAGGACAAGATATACAGAACAGCAGTTCAAATACCTTGTAAAAGAGGCTGGTACAGGCAGATATTTTACGGTTGCCGACGACGCTCTTTACAATGAGATGAAGAACCCTCTCGCTGACCTCAGCCTTCCTGGAACAAAATATAACACAGACAAGTTCATTGCAGGCGGTTCAGCAGAACTCACAATCTGGGATAACCTCAAATTCAAGACTTCAGTAGGTATCGACCTTGCATTCTGGGGTAACCACGGATACAATATCCAGTACTTCCTCAACGCAAAACGTTACAACCTCGATACAGTTACCACTCTCGAAGACGGTACAACCAAGACAACCTATGCTTCTTCAGCATCAATGGAGAAGAATAGGGCGCTCAGATGGCAGGTCGAGAATGTCCTGACATACAACAAGACCTTCGGAAAACATACTGTAGGAGCTCTCCTCGGTCAGTCTGCAATCAGGTCTCAGAGTTCCAACGTAGGCGCATCACGTCAGAACATCCAGTATGAGTATGACCCATGGAAAATCTCTGTAAACACAGCTCTCGGTACCCAGAACGACGGACAGCGTAATGGCTGGGGTTCTTGGAACTCAATCGTTTACTCTCTTGCTTCATACTTCGCACGAGTTTCTTACAACTATGATGAGCGTTACATGGCGGAGGCCACAATCCGTATGGATGGTTCATCACGCTTCGGTGATAACAGCAAATGGGGTTATTTCCCATCAATCTCTCTTGGATGGAACTTCAAGAATGAGTATTTCCTCAAAGATGTGAACTGGTTGTCAACCGGCAAACTCCGTGCTTCTTACGGTGTCAACGGTAACGACAGTATAGGAGACTTCGTATATGCAGTTTACATGAACGGTGGCAACAACTACCATTTCGGAGTACAGGGCAGCACAGAAAACCTCCAGCAGGGTTCAAAACCTTCAGGTCTTGCCAATCCTAACGTAAGATGGGAGGAATCTCGTCAGTTTGACCTTGGTCTCGACCTTGGTTTCTGGGGCAACAGGCTTACAGCTACTTTTGATTTCTATGACAAGACCACCGAAGGTATGCTTCTCAGCCTCCCTGTTCCTTCATACACAGGTGAGTCTGCCCCTACCGGAAACCTCGGAAACATGACCAACCGTGGAGTCGAGATTGAACTTTCATACCGAGATACTTACGGTGATTTTAGCTATTTCATCAACGCAAACGCTACTTTCAACAAGAACAAGCTCACTTATCTTGGTGATGACGCAACCTACCTTTCAGCCAGCAGCGGAAAATATGGTGTGATGGCAAGAGGTGATGTAGGTCTTCCTTTCCCATATTTCTATGGATACAAAGTTGAAGGCGTGTTCCAGAACCAGAATGACATTGACAACTACACATGGACAAATCCTGAAACTGGCCAGACCCAAAAGATTCAGCCGAATGCCGTTCCCGGAGACCTGATGATGAGGGATGTCAACAATGACGGCCAGATCAATGACGATGACCGTACATATATAGGAAAAGGTATGCCGGACTGGAACGTGGGTATCTCCCTCGGATTCGAGTGGAAAGGCATTGACTTCAGCATGCTCATGCAGGGCCAGTTCGGTAACGTACATACACTCAATGTTTACCGTCGTACCGACCTTCCTAAGGTGAACCTGAACAAGAATGTCCTCAATCGTTGGACAGGCGAAGGCACTTCAAACACTCAGCCTCGTTTCACGACATCTGACGGTCTCAACCTTTATATTTCCGACGCCCTTATGGAGAATGCAGCATTCCTCCGTTGCCGTAACCTCCAGATTGGCTACACCATTCCTCAGAAATGGACCAAGAAAGTCGGCATCCAGCGTCTGAGAGTCTATGGCCAGGCTGAAAACCTCTTCACCATTACCAAATACACCGGTTGTGACCCTGAAGTTACAGGTGATTCAGGCGGATATGGTACCGCTTACGGTATTGACAAGGGTGTCTATCCACAGGCACGCACATTCTCTGTTGGTCTGAATCTTAACTTCTAAAAATGCAGGAAACAATGAAAAAATTGATATATATACTGAGCGCAGTTGCTGTTCTCTCGCTTACAGGTTGCGGCAAGGGTTTCATCACCCCTGTTCATAACTCAGCAGAGCCTATCGATGAATACTTCATCGATGAAAGCCGCATCATGCAGTCTTTGGTGGCCGCTTACAATCCACTTAACTGGCTTGACTATGCATGGGGATATACTCCAATCATGTTCGTCTCAGACATCATGGCAGACGATATATACTGCGGTGGATCTGATGAGAACGACCAGGCATCTCTTTCACGTACTCACCTCTACAAGGTAACTGCTACCGAGCAGTGCAGCAGTCTTTGGACAGCTCTTTATTCCGGTATCAACCGTTCATGCGTACTCATCGAACATGTTGACATGGTTCCGAATATCAGTGAAAGCCTCAGGAACCAGCTGGTTGCAGAAGGTATTGTTCTCAAGGCATACTATTATACACTCCTTTGGAAACTTTGGGGCAATATTCCGTATTATGATGTAAACCTTATCGAGCCTTACCGTGCACCGCAGCTTCCTGCTGATGAGGTTTACGAGAAGATTGCTTTAAATCTTGAGGAGGCCATCGGAATGAATGCTCTTCCTGACAAGGCTTCTGCAGGCAACGAGGGACGAGTAACCCAGGATATGGCAAAGATGCTCTATGCAGAAGTTGTCATGTATCAGAACGATGCAACCCGCTATGCAAAGGCTCTTGAGTTCATGGAAAGCATTATCACCAGCGGAAGATATTCTCTTGTAACTGATTATGCTTCAATGTGGGAAGTTGAAGGTGAGTGGGGTCCTGAATCAATCTGGGAAATCAACTTCACCTCTGTAGGCGCTACCCGTGACTGGGGCAGCATGCTTTCTTCAGGCGGACACGTTTACGGTACCCTCATCGGTATCAACGGTGCCAAGAAAGACTGGTATTCCGGTTGGGGCTTCGGACCTGTTGCAGCCTCTGCTTATGAAATGTACGGTGAAGGTGACGTTCGTCGAGATGTTGCCATCCTTGACTGGACAAACGAGCAGGAAAGCTACTCACCACGCTGGCAGGATACAGGATATTTCCAGAGAAAATACATCGGACGCAAGGATGGTACTGCTGGTTGCCTCGGTGCAGCAGACGTGAACCAGGGAAGCAACTTCCGTATCTACCGTTATGCCGAGACTCTTCTCAATGCAGCCGAGCTCAAGGTCCTCCTCGGACAGGACGGCAGTGCATATCTTTCACAGGTCCGCGACAACCGCCATTCAAACGGCACGGGCAGCACTCAGCTCGATATTCTCGAAGAACGCCACAAAGAATTCGTCAGCGAGGGTAAACGTTACTGGGATCTCGTCCGCACAGGACAGGCCGCTGAAGTTCTCAAAGCCAACAACCATCTCTATCGTCAGTATGACTGGACTCCAGACCTGAAATACTGGCCGATTCCACAGAGCGAAATGGATAAAGATGACGCTCTTGTACAGAACAAATATCCTGTCCGCTAAACCAAGTTGAGTTATGAAAAATATCACCAAAATATTCGCTGCGCTTGCAGCATCAGTCTTTGCTTTTTCTTGTACTCCGGAGTACACCACTCCGGACAAGAATCAGATTCCGGAAGCTGGGAAACTCACACCAGTGATTACAGTTGACCAGGCTACCAACTATGTCACCTTCTCCATCAAGGAGACAGGAGTAGTCCCAATGTGGATATTCGGAGAGGACAAAGTTGACGGAAAGGCAAATAAGAAATATTCCTACACAGGAAACGGCATTTCCCTCCGTATCCGTGAGGCCGGAGTTCATACTGTAGAACTTAAGGCTTATAACAAATATGGTGTATCCCTCGGATCGCAGGCTGTTGAATACACTCTTGAAAACACCTATCGTGATCCGTTCGATCCGGCTCCTCACATGAAGAAGCTTGCCGGCGAGTGGATGTGGAACTCAAGTGTTGACGGTCACTTCGGCTGTGGTCCTGATTTCAACGATCCTAAGGGATGGTGGGCAGCCGGTGCCAACGAGAAAGCTGACTGGAGCCTCTATAATGACACCATGGCTTTCACAGAGGATGGAAAATACTCATTTAACCCTGGTGAAGACGGAAAGGTATATGTGAATGCCGGCTTCACTCAGATGGGGGGCCCTCAGTCGGCGGACTTCCTTGTAGATATCCCTGCTTACGAGACCACTTATACTATTGAAAACAATTGGAATGATGCGGGCATTGAGGAAATATGGCTTGTTCTTCCTGAGAAGAAGAACCTCTCATATATTCCAAACGACTACATCTACAATGATCCTCGTTTCCTTGTACTTGAGTCAAAGGCAAAGAAATCCCTCAAACTTGCTGCCAACAATGCTCCTAACGGAGACGGCACAATCTCATGGCTCTATGATTTCGTACCAGCTGTCAAGGTTGCTACTCCTGAGGAACTCCTTGCCGGAACTGATGGCAATGGTAAGGCTTGGGTGATGGATTCTGCTGTTGCCGGTCATATTGGCTGCGGCTGGAATGCTGAGAATGCGGCAGGCTGGTGGTCTGCAAAGGCAAATGAGAAGGCTGATTATGGTATGTATGATGATGTCGTAACATTCTATCCTGATGGAAAATATGTATATGATTCTGGAGAGGATGGAAAGATGTATATCAATAAGGAAGTTACAAGAGTAGGACCTGGCGGCGCATCTGAAGATTTCGATGTCGATCAGGCTGATGTGGAGTCGACTTATACATTTGACGGTGAAAAGATCGTTCTTGCTTCCGGTACCCCTATGGTATATGTATCATCAGATGCTATCTGGGACAATCCTGAGTTCATTGTGACTGAAATCACTGAAACGACATTGAAGGTAGTTACATTCGCAAAAACTGTAGGTAATCCTGACGGTATCGCATGGCAGATGATCTTCAAGGCACGCGACATCCAGGCTCCTTCACAGTCAATCGGTGGTGTGGCCGTTGAAGATGGGAAGGTTGAACTCAGCCTTACCAAAGGCCAGACTGTTGAACTTGTCGGAATCGAACAGACAGCCGTAGATATCGACTGGTTCAAGGGAACAGGCAACAGCCTTACATTCCTTGGTCCTGACGGAGATTACAGAATCCTCGTACAGAATGGTTTCCTTAAAGTCATACCTTTGGCTAACGGTGAAACTGCTGTCTTCCCTAATGCAATCTGGATTATCGGAACCGGTGCAGGCAAGCCTCAGGGTACCGAGCCAGGCTGGAATACAGGCGAAACTGCCGACATTCCTCTCCTTAAGGTTGCTGACAATACATACAAGGTTACTCTCTATATGACCAGCCCGAACTTCAAACTTTTCGAACAGCCTAACTGGGGTGATGACAACACCGGAGAGCGTGTATGGCTGAAGAACAGATATGCGGCAATCAACGGAAACGGTTACCTCGACATTCCAAATGCAGACGGTAACTTTGCAGCCGGATCTGCATTCGAGGAAGGCTGGTACACAATCACTTGCGTTGACACTGACGGAACAGGTGCCCTTGACGTCACTGTTGACAAAATGAAACAGACTGTTTGGGATCCTACCTCACCAAGCAACCTCTGGCTCAGTATGACAGTTGAAGAGACATTCTGGCACTATGCTCCGGGTTGGAATAAGATTGCGAACCCTGAGCTTACCGTGGATGGCAACTGCTACAGCTTCACCCTTGCTGAAGCAACTACGGACCAGTGGCAGGCACAGTTTGCTCTCAAGACAAACATTTCAACATCTGCTGCCAAACATTACGATTTCTCTTGCAAAGTCCTGCTTAACAACGACCATCCAGGCGTAACCATCAAGCTTGTGAAGACAGGAGATGACGATACCTTCTACTGCCAAGGCAGACATGCTGTTACGGCTGATGAAGAGTTTGTTTACCAGCTTGAGGATTTTGCAGGTATAGACATGGATAAAGTGAGCTTTTTCTTCGACTTCGGAGGCAATGCCGCCGGTACGAACGTTGTGATAAAAGACATCCTTTTTCAGGAACACAGAGCTGAATAATTAGTATTTTCTTTAGGGGCTGACTAAATTCAATATTGTCATCTCGCCTGAGCGAAGCGAATGGAGAGATCTGAATGACAGGGAGCACTTGGTGCTTCGACAAGACAGGATTTTGTCAGCCTCTGATAATAATAGCACTGAAACATGCATTTTATTACAGGATTGGCTCTTGTCGCCATCTTGGCGACAAGATGCGCAAAATCAACGGAAGATACCGGAACATCGAAGACAATTAATATTGACAAAACAGAACTTTCGTTTGCGAAAGAAGGTGGGGATCAGGAAATTACCATTGTTTCAGAAGGCGAGTGGGGTGCAAGTTCAAACAATAAGGACTGGCTTACGGTCAAACCTGCCAGCGGACTTGCAGGGCAGACCAAAGTCAAGGTGAGCGTAGCGGCGAACAAGACATATATCCCTCGTGAGGGTGAGGTGACATTCCGGACTTCTACCAACGATGTCACCCTGAAAGTTTCTCAGGAAGCCGAGCCGGAGCCGGAACCGGACCCTAAACCGGATCCGACACCCGATATGGTGATTCCGGAAGGCTATGAACTTATATGGCAGGATGAATTCAATGATGAATCCTCCACAAAGCTCGATACCAAAAAGTGGTCCTATGAGGTCCAGCCTGCGGGATGGGTCAACAATGAACTCCAGACTTATGTGGCCGGAGGCCATGATGGCGTGACAACGGCCGAAGTCGTGGACGGAGTACTCAAGATTCATGCTGTAAAGAAAGGTGACAAGGTGTATTCTGCACGCATCAATTCAAGGGAAAATTGGCTGTACGGTTACTTCGAGGCGAGAATAAAACTCCCTCACGGTAAAGGAACATGGCCTGCTTTCTGGATGATGCCTGAGAAATTCACCGGTTGGCCTGGTTGCGGAGAAATCGACATCATGGAGCATGTAGGCTGCGTACCGACGGAAGTGTCTTCCTCAATCCATTGCCAGGCATATTACCACGCAATCAATACCCAGAAGACTGCTGCAAGAAAGGTGGCAGGTGTCATGGATGAATTCCATGTCTATGCTTTGGAATGGACACCGGACTACATCAAGACCTATGTTGACGGCAAGGCTCTCCTATTCTACAATCCGGACAATTATCCTCTTGGTCGCAACGAAAACACATGGCCTTTCCATGTTCCTTTCCACTACATCCTCAACCTTGCATGGGGCGGAAGTTGGGGTGGAATGTACGGAGTGGATGAATCTGCCCTTCCTGCAACACTTGAATTCGACTATGTGCGTGTATTTCAGAAAATTGAAAATTAGAAATGAATAACATCATAAAACTTGCGGTTTTTTCAGCTGCACTTTCTTTCGCTGCCTGTTCACCTGCCGGTGACCCGATAGACAAGAAGGTGGATGAGTTGATGGCAAAAATGACCCTTGAAGAAAAAATCGGTCAGATGAACCAGCTTTCCGGAGGCTATAATACCATTGAGGAAGTTGCAGCCGGAAGAGTCGGTTCCATCCTCAACTGTGTAGATGCCGAGGAAATCAATGCTGTGCAGAGAGCTGCCGTGGAAAGAAGCCGTCTTGGCATCCCTGTCATCGTGAGTCGTGACGTAATCCACGGATTTAGGACAATTTTCCCGATTCCGCTCGGTCAGGCAGCAACATTCGACCCTGCCATAGTGGAGCAGGGCGCGAGAGTGGCCGCAGTCGAGGCTTCTGCCGCCGGTATCAGATGGACATTCTCCCCTATGCTTGATGTGGCCCGTGACCCAAGGTGGGGAAGGGTAGCGGAAGGTTCCGGAGAAGACCCTTATCTTGATGCTCTCATGGGTGTTGCAATGGTGAAGGGATACCAGTGTGACAATCTCTCGGATCCTACCAGCATGGCAGCCTGCATCAAGCACTTCGCCGGTTACGGAGCTGCAGAAGGAGGAAGGGACTACAACAGCACCATGATAACCGAGCGTTCGCTCCGCAATACCTACCTGCCTGCTTTCAAGGCTTGTGCAGATGCAGGTGCTGCAACTCTCATGACTTCTTTCAATGAGATTGACGGAGTTCCTTCAACAGGCAACACCTTCCTTCTCAAAGATCTTCTAAGAGGCGAGTGGGGCTGGAAGGGAATGGTCGTAACCGACTGGAACTCTTCCGGAGAGATGATTGCCCATGGCTTTGCAAAGGACCTCAAACATGCAACGGAACTTTCTGTCAATGCCGGGGTGGACATGGATATGATGTCCTATGGCTTCGTTTCATACATTTCGGAGTTGGTGAAGGAAGGCAAGATTTCTGAAAAAGAAATTGACAGGGCTGTGCGTAATATCCTCAGGCTCAAATTTGAACTCGGGCTTTTTGAAAATCCTTACGTTGATACTCTGGCCTCAGCTAAAGTTGACTATGCACCGGAGCATCTTGCAGCTGCAAAGCAGTGCGCTGTTGAAAGCGCCATCCTTTTGAAGAACAACGGTGTTCTTCCTTTGGAAAAGGCCCGCACTATTTTGGTGACCGGTCCGCTTGCAGATGCTCCTTATGAGCAGCTCGGCACCTGGACCTTCGACGGACAGCCAGAGCATACCGTCACTCCACTTCAGGCTTTGCGCAAAGAGTACAATGTAATCTGGGAGCCGGGTCTTAAATACAGCCGTGACAGGAACAGCTCAAACTTTTCAAAAGTGACTGCCGCTGCATCAAGTGCTGATGCCGCCGTGGTATTCGTAGGAGAAGAAGCCATCCTTTCCGGAGAGGCTCATTCACTGTCCGACCTGAATCTTCAGGGTGCCCAGAGTGAACTCATCAAGGCTGTCAGACGCAGCGGAAAGCCCGTGGTCGTAGTTGTCATGGCAGGTCGCCCTCTTACAATAGAAAGAGACCTTGAGAACAGTGATGCAATGCTTTATGCATTCCATCCGGGAACAATGGGTGGAGAAGCCCTTGCAGATTTGATCAAAGGACGTGTCAGCCCTTCGGGACGCCTTCCGATGACATTCCTCCGCACAGTAGGCCAGGCTCCGTTCTACTACAACCATAACAATTCCGGCCGTCCATGTTCAGGAAACGAGACCCTCCTTAATGACATTCCTATAGCCGCAGGACAGACATCCCTCGGATGTACATCATACTATCTTGACTCCGGCTACGGTCCTCTGTTCCCATTCGGCTACGGCCTCACCTATTCTACATTCTCATACTCTGACATTGCTCTTGAAAAGAATGTGCTTTCGAAAAACGATGTACTCCGCGTGAAATGCCGTCTGACCAATACCGGTTCCCGTAAAGCTACTGAACTTGCACAGCTTTATGTCAGGGATTTGGTAGGAAGCGTAGTCCGTCCGGTGCGCGAACTAAAGAGATTCGAAAGAGTCACACTTGAGCCTGGACAGTCTGCGGAACTGTCCTTCGAACTTCCTGTAAGCGAACTCGCTTTCTGGAACGCAGATATGGAATATATCGTAGAACCGGGTGATTTCAAGGTTTGGGTCGCACCTGATTCCGAGTCGGGTACCCCGCTTGACTTTAAAGTTGAATAAAATATTAAATATAAGGATGATGAAGGGCAGATTCATTGAGTTTTTATTTTTGCAAGTTACAATCTTTTCTTTTCTTTATGCTTGTGACAAACCTGTTGTCGAAGAAGAAAGAAAGCCTTCAGACCTGGTAGTTTCAGTGGTTAGTGCATGCCAGGCAGGCAAAACAATATCATCGGTCAACTATGGTACGACTGAGGTTACTTTGACATTCGATGATGAATCTGTCCTTGTCATTCCACAAAAAGATATGAAGATTGCGGATTGCCGCAACAGCAAGCCCGCAGCAGTAGGCGTTCCGCCACAGACCACTACATGGTGTGTCTCAGGCCTTATCACGGGTGTCCCATATACGCCTGAAAGGTCTGATACGGAGTCACTTGTGGTCTATGCCTACACAGACGGATACACCTTGTACATCCATCTTAGCAATGGCTCGGTCATTTATTTCAAAAGCCGCATTGACGAACTCCTTAAAAGAAGAAGCCTTCCTGTAGTGAGAATCACCACTACAGCTCCGGTTGTCAGCAAGGAAGACTATGTGTCAGGAAAGATTGAGATTACTGATACCAAGGGTATTTATGGATCATCAGAGGTCTTCAGCGCTTCGATGAGGATACGCGGGCGTGGCAATTCCACATGGGGTATGCCTAAGAAGCCATATAAGGTCAAGCTTGACAGCAAGGCTTCGATTCTGGGCATGCCTGCCGACAAGGAATGGGCCCTGCTTGCAAACTATGCTGACAAAACCCTGCTGAGAAATGTCACGGCAATGGAAATATCCCGGATATGCGGTTTCAAATGGACACCTCGCATGGTGAGTGTAGAGGTCTATATGAACGACAAATATGAAGGTGTCTATACATTCTGTGAGCATAAGAAAGTCTCATCCGACAGGGTGAATATCAACGTTGCAGAAGAAGGTGACATCGAAGGGGATTATTACCTTGAGCTGGAACAGAACATGGATGAAACAGTCTGCTTCTGGACTGGAATGGGCGCTCCTGTGATGTTCCAGGAACCTGAGGAGCCAAACCAGGCTCAGCAAGATTATGTGAAGAAATATTTCAGTGATTTTGAGGATGCACTGCGCCGGGGTGATGGCAGCTACAAGGATTATATTGATGAAAAGTCATTCATAGACAATTACATAATCCAGGAACTGACCAAGAATATTGACGGCAATCTCCGCAAAAGTACATTCCTGACCAAGGAAAAAGGCGGTAAGCTTGAAATGTATCATGTATGGGATTTCGACCTTACCTTGGGCAACTGCAACTATTTCTCATCCGATATCCCCGGTTTGGACAACTCATACACCGGCTTTTTCATAAGGTATTATTCTCTCCACGGGAAAAACACCGGCTGGTACTACCATCTTTTCAAACACAAGGATTTCGAAGAAAAAGTAAGGGCCCGCTGGCAGGAACTATATCCTCAGCTCAGCCGGATTCCGCAATTCATCAGCGAGCAATCTTTCATTCTGGAGGATGCCCAGAAACGTAATTTTGACAGATGGCAAATCCTCAATCAGTGGGTGTGGCCAAATGAGAAGGTACTCGGCTCATACGAGGCAGAAGTCGACTATCTGCAAGAATTCTACACCTCACGCCTGTTATGGCTTGATGCACGGATCTGACCCATTGTGCGTAAGCATTGCCGTATACAGATGCCAATATGAGAATTATGCTGGATAAAAGAAAAATAGGTCTTTTCATCAATGTCGTATTGTTTTTGGAGCATGAGCCATTCCGGCTGCAATTCATGTTGGTATTGCGAAAAATAATCAATTGCATCCGTATTGCCAAACTCACTTGCTAAACTTAAGTGAAAACTGTATATTTGCAAGGATGTGATGATTACTTTGTTTTAATTATATAAATATGGCAAAAAGAGTTTTGGTGTCCGGCGGTGCCGGATATATCGGCAGCCATGTGACTGTCGAACTTATCGAGGCTGGTTATGATGTTGTGGTGGCCGACAATATGTCCAACTGCGACATGACCTGCTTCGAAGGTGTGAAGAAAATCACAGGCAGGGATGACATTCCATTCTACCAGATCGACTGCTGTGATCTCTCTTCAGTTGACAAAGTGTTCACTGACTGGAAGATAGATGCTGTCATTCATTTCGCAGCATTCAAGGCTGTCGGAGAGTCGGTTGCCGAGCCTATCAAGTATTACAGGAACAACCTCGATTCATTCCTCAACATCCTCGAGGTGTCCAAAAACCATGGCGGATGCAATGTCCTCTTCTCTTCTTCCGCTACAGTCTATGGTGAGGCTGAGAAACTTCCTGTAACTGAACAGACTCCGCGCCTTCCTGCGACTTCACCTTACGGCAACACCAAACAGATCTGCGAGGATATCCTCCGTGATGTGGTTTCTGCGACTAGCGGCACAGTCAAGGGCATCGCCCTCCGTTATTTCAACCCTATCGGTGCCCATCCGTCCGCCCTTATCGGTGAACTTCCGCGCGGTGTGCCTAACAACCTCGTTCCTTTCATCACCCAGACAGCAATCGGCAAGAGAGAGTGCCTGAGCATATTCGGCAATGACTATCCTACCGAAGACGGCACCTGCCTGCGCGACTATATCGACATCGTGGACCTCGCCAAGGCTCATGTGGCAGCTGTTGCAAGGATGCTCGACGGCAAGATGAAACAGGACTACGAAATCTTCAATATCGGCACCGGCCGCCCAGTATCTGTATATGAGCTCGTTTCAGCTTTCGAGAAAGTCAACGGTCTGAAGCTCAACTACAAATATGCCCCGAGAAGAGCAGGTGACGTAGTGGCCATCTGGGCCGACACCTCCCTCGCCAACGAAGAACTCGGCTGGAAAGCTCAGCGCACAGTCGAGCAGACCCTCGCCTCCGCCTGGGCCTGGGAAAAACACCTCGCCGGCAAATAACTCAGATGAATATAAATAAAGCAGGCCCGGAGTCGTATGACTTCGGGCCTGTTGCTGTTCGTATAAATATCTAAGATTTTAATCAAATTCAAACTCTACGATTAAGTGATATACACGCAATTTGTTTTCTCCTTCAGGTCTCACAATCTTATTTTCAACAAGGTTGTTAAGAATTTTTCGTACGCCAGGTGAAGATAACCCAGTAATCTCTCTTGCTACTGTATTTGATACTGAACTATTCTTGATTAGATACTCTAAGATCTTGATTGTATTTGGCGCACATCGTTCTTTCACTTCGCTCCATTTTATCGCTACTGTACCGCTACTTATCGCTACTTTATCGCTACTTATCGCTACTTTATCGCTACCGGCATCTTTGGCATTTTTACTCCATGCGACTGCTCGAAGGATAAAATCATTCTTATAATACTTGATAGGGAGTAATCCATCAGCCTCCATTTCCCGACACATACGATCCACACCTTCTCCAAATTCCTTTACATATTTATATGCTTTCAGGTAACGGGCCAGTCTCGGGTTACGAGAGAAATGAGTATGGCGAATATTGTCAGGGCGAACGAGTCCGGGAAGATTTCCGGGACTTTCAACTACTAATCTGTCATCAAACAATTTCACTTGAATATCAGTACCCGTGATACTTAGGTCTCTATGACAGCAGGCGTTCACTATCATTTCCTGTCTGACAAACTCCGGATATTCTACTTCTGTAGTAAATTTTCCGTCAGTCCCAAGATATGTTCTTTCCTTAATCTGAGTTGCAAGGAATGCCACAGATTTGTCAATCTGTTCACGGACTGGGCCTTCAAAAATCACGTCCTTAATGACATTCATCTCTGTACCAGTCTTTTCTTCTGTTCCCTCGTAACGAATGAATCTTACACTGGCTCTTGGCAGAAAATTTTGAGGTTTCTTGCCGAACAAGAGTAGCGAAACGACGGTTGGATGCAATTCCCCATCCCTCTCTACCAAATAACCGTAATTTTCAGTCAGGAATTCCATCGGAGACTTGCCGTATCCTGATATCTGACAATAATCATCTACAAGAGATATGTCTATATCGTTCAATCCTGCACTATAAACCGCCGTCTCTTCATAGCAGGATTGTCCCTTGTCATTTATGAGCTGGAAGCGTTCATCGAAAGACAATTTCTTTGATTTGTCCCCCACTCGAAGAAATACTTCATCTGCCTGGTTGGCATAGACTCTCAGGCTTGGTTCAATATGGAAAACAAGCACATGATTGTCTTTGCATGTCCTGTCTATACAAGGAACCATCTCGACTTGAGCATTCACAGATGGAACGCAGAAATCAAATGGAGTGCGACGAATATCATTAAGCACTTTCTCATCTTCATCGACTCCTTCAATCTCTTTATTCCCATCAGTGATACCCACGACTAAATCGCCACCATCGGCATTGGCGAATGCGATCATGGTAACGGCTAAGTCTTTGGGCTTGATTCGTACACTCTTACGATCAAATGTCTGTCCCTCCTCGCGAGATAAAATATCTTCGATTGTCATAGTACTTTCCTTTCGTATATGTTTCTTCGCAAAGATAACGGATTTTGACAAAGCGAAGAAACCGATGCTTAATTTTCCTATTCTATTAACTTATGATATATAGCCTAAAAAGGCGAAGATGGACTGTTCTAACAAAAGGGCCGGCTAAAATGCTGTTTTTAGCCGACCCTTTAATAAAAATAGGAGTGATGAATAGAGATACACTACCAGACAATTGCTTCTAGATGCACATTAGTGGACAGCAATGATCCTTTGATATTAATGTTTCACAATGTATTTTGTTTTCATTATTATATTCTACTCGTTTCGTATGTTTTTGGATTAAACAATCAAGAAAAGTCACATATCAGAACCAAACTGCTGACGCTGCAGAGCTCTAACCACAAAAAAAGAGGATGACCCTTTTGGGGCCACCCTCATTATTGTTTCATTTCCTCTGATTAAGCGGCTTTTGAGACAATGCTGCTCAATTTCTCGCAGAGAGCGTCGAGCTTCTCGAACATTTCTTTGGTAAGAGCCTGATAGAATGCTCTCTTGTTGCCTTCCGGATGGTTGGCTTTGTTCTTGAGGTCATTGTAGAGATCTACGGCCTCGTCGATTATCTGTGCTATCTCATCAGTGTTCTTGTGAGGGTTGATGGCTACGAAAAGTGAGCAGTCATCGATGAACTCGCCGACGAAATACTCGATGTCTTTTTTGAAAACTCTAAGATTCATATAATTAAATGATTAAATGTTAAATGTCGTATAGTTTACGAGGGGCAAAGTTAGCATTTATATCCAAATTTCACAAAACAATGCTCCCTTTATTTGATATCGAGGTCAATGAAACCGATATAGACCGCTTCGGCGATGCAATGGTAACCATTGCAAATAATCGGGATCGCAGGATTATAGACGTGATGCGGCGATGAGCCTGTGGGAATTCTCGTAATAATCTTCATCGGTGGGAATCAGCGAATTGATTCTCACCAGATGTGAAGAATGGATCATTTTCCCATTCCCCAGGTATATGCCCACATGAGTGATCCTGCGGCCTTTTTCAGCCGTGGCCGGGGTCCCGAAGAAAAGCAGGTCTCCGCGCCTGAGGTTCCGGATTCTGTGCTGCATTTCTTTCTCGAAACTTTCCCCAGCCCTCATTGTTTCATCCATGAATGCCGGGTCTGCGTCCACATCCACCTCGTCCCCGCAGAAAATCTGCTGCGAAGCATTCCTCGGAAGAAGGATACCGTTCATCATATATGCCCATCTGACCAGACCGCTGCAGTCCACACCCTTCGGGCTCATTCCTCCCCAGAGGTAAGGCACGCCGAGCAGCTGCAATGCGGATGAAATCATGCCTTCCTTTTCATCCGCAGACACGCATCCACCCTTTCCCTCATGAATTTTTATGTTTCTGAAGCCCTCGAACGGCTTCAGCTCATTTTTCGGGACGAACCCCCTTTTGCCGGACGGCAGGATAACCTCAGCCCAGCGTCTGCCTGTCTTTCCTGCACGGAGAATATCTCCGCCCACAAGGTCGCAGACCGTGGCGGACCCGGCCGACGGACACTCATGGACATGTCCGTAAAGGTTTGCAAAGATATATTTTTCAGCCTTCAGATAAGCCTCGATTTCAGCCTCCGGCATCTCTACGATGCCTTTCTCAGTACACCATGCCTTGTATGGCTGAGGTGACATGATTTCCCTCCAGTATCCCTTCTCACCTGTGATTTCAACGACGGTCCCCATAAGCTCCTGGGTCTCCAATGGAGATTCATAGTCAGGTTCCAGCCTCATGTAAATCGTAGAAAGCTCAACCACAGCCCTGCGTGGGGTGCTCTCCTGAGCAAAAGACACTGCTCCCGAAAGCAACGGAAGCAGTGTCAGCAATATTGTCCTTATGTTCATTTCAATATCCGGATATGTATGGCACTCTAAATCAGAGCCTCGCCTGTCATGGCTGCCGGCTGAGGGATGCCCATCAGCTTGAGGATTGTAGGAGCTACGTCAGCAAGCTTGCCGTCTTTCACTGACTCTACGCCCGCATTGATTACGATGAACTGGACGGTGTTCAGCGAGTGTGCGGTGTTAGGAGTACCGTCGGTGTTGACTGCATTGTCTGCATTTCCATGGTCTGCGGTCAGAAGGACCACGTAATCGTTGGCGATTGCGGCCTCAACTACCTTCTTGACGCACTGGTCAACCTTTGCTACGGCTGTGCAGATCGCGCTGAACACTCCTGTGTGTCCCACCATGTCGCCGTTTGCGAAGTTGAGGATTACCATGTCTTCCTTGCCGGTGTTGAGCACCTCGACGAGCTTCTCTGTCACTTCAGGGGCACTCATCTGAGGCAGGATGTCGTAGGTCGGAACCTTAGGAGAGTTCACAAGGATACGGTCCTCGTTCTCGAACTTGTCCTCGCGTCCGCCGTTGAAGAAGAATGTCACATGAGCAT
>JBJEBN010000035.1:0-17315 GCA_051870095.1 Candidatus Cryptobacteroides sp.
GGATTATCCATTTTCATTCTCGTGGACGGCTTGAAAAAGTCATGGGTGTTTCATTTGAAGTGTCATTTATTAAAAACCGAAGTCATTCTTAAGATAGCCCTGGCTATTTGTTATACTATTTTCAAAAATAGGCCAGTACATGGATTGATCAGGTTCATTCTGATAAAGGATCTTTTTTGTTGTATCAAACTTAGCCTTGCCTTTTGCATCAAGGAAGTAATTGTCAACTGCATCCCAGCCATTGCCAGGATCATCATTTTGCCCTTCATCAAGGCCGTAAATAATGATTGACTCGCCATCTTCTGCATACTGATAATAAATCGTGTTCGGAAGATTCTCATAATCACCGGTCATTCCAGAAAGAGCCTCCATTTTATCTTTGGTCTCTTTCATCTTCGCTGAAAGCATATTCCAACGGATAAGATCCTGTTTGCGCAGGAATTCTCCAACAAATTCGAAAGCACGTTCATCAACAATAGCATTGAACATCGCATCCTTCGAAGTAATTGCATCCATATATGCTGTCACATCTGACTCATTTCCGGCAAATGCACGAGTACGTACTTCTGACAAGTATGATTTTGCAGTTGAAAGGTCATCCAGTTCATTTGCAATCTCAGCTGCCATAAGAAGGATATCCGAGTATCTGAGAACAACAGGTTTTATTCCGTCATCATTTCCACCGCCATAAGGCTGAACTTTCATCCAATTAAAACGATATTTGCCAAAATACCATGTATCAATACCTGATGGCTCTATTGAATCATCCTTATTCCATTTGTAGTTGATACAGCTGATATCGCGACGGATATCTTTAGAATCATAATCGAACCAGAGAGTTGGCACAGGGCCACCTTCTCCTCCTCTCTTGACACCTTTAGATATGGAAGCGCCATCACTCAAACCGGCAAAAGTAAAGTTCCACCTTCCACGGTTATTATCAAACGGGAATGCAAAAATAATCTCACCACCTACTGAAGTATCCAGGTTATTTAGATTATACCACATCAGCTCATAATCATTTTCCAGATGGTTAGCCTTGCTCTTTATAACATCTTCAAGATAGGAGAGAGCCTTGGGGTAAAGAACTGATTTAGCAAGTTCCGGATCGTTGCTCAAACGAATCTCGCCTGGATTTCCGGTTCCTTCCTCTCCATCAGGAACTCTAAGAGCATAACCGGAAGCTGAAAGAGCAATACGTGCATAGAGACCTTCAGCAAATGACTTGCTTGCACGAGTTGTTGCCTGTGCCCTGCCTTGCCCCGGATATGGTAGAAGAGCAATTGCTTTTTCAAGATCAGAAAGAATTTGCTTATAAATGACATCTCTATTGCTTTTTGAAACATAGATAGTTTCAGTAGTTATCGGTTCAAAACGAGCAGGTACATCTCCCCAAGCTTTAATAAGATCAAAGTATGTCATCGCCCTCAGACAAAGCGCCTCACCAAGAAGAAATCCCATATCGCTGTCATTATCACAGTTGCCATACTTATTCAGGCCATCAATAATAAGGTTTGCCTTCTCGATTGCCTCATACATAACATTGTAGGGGCCATTGGCTAGATTAAGCTGAGAATTAGTAGTTGTAATAGCATACTGGGTGATTTCCTTTCCTGCACTATTTGTGCCGTTATACCACTCAATATCATTATTGAAACCGTACCAAGGAAGGAAACGGCCACGATAGCAGTTCACCATTCCATAGGATTCGTGGATTCCAAAAATTGCATATTCAGTAAGGGTGTAGTCTGTAAATACTGCAACATCATCAGCAGCAGAAGGAGACTTAACATCGAAGAACTTATCGCATGAGACAAGACTCAGAGCGAGAGTTCCAACAGATAATATTGTCAAAAACTTTTTCATATCTCAAACGACTGTTTTAGAATGTAAGATTAACTCCGAAAACAACTCCCCGGCTCTTAGGATAAGCTGAATAGTCAACTCCTGGTGAAAGTGGAGTGTCACGACGGGTATTTACCTCTGGATCGTAACCAGAATACTTGGTAAGGCAGAAAAGGTTGCTTCCTGTTACATAGATTCTGAGCTTACGGATATGAGCTTTGCTCATCCATTTCTCAGGGAAGGTATAACCGATTGTTGCTGACTGGAGACGAAGGAAAGAACCATCTTCCATTGCCCAATCACTGATAACAGCATTTCCAATGCATGGAGACCACATTGTAGTACCAGCATTTGCTGCTGCAAGTGCATCTGGATCTTCAATCAACTGACCAGTTGTCCAATCAATATTAGTCCACCTGTTCTCTGTACTCATTTCCTTGAGCAGATTTCTATTAGAATATTTACGCGACGAAGTAAACTCTATCTTATTGGCATTGTATACCTGATATCCGAACGCATAGTTGAAGTTGGCGCTTACATCCACACCCCAGAAATATCCGCTAAGGCTAAAACCGCCCTGCCAATCAGGAACTGTATTGGCAATGATAGTCTTATCCGGCTTGCCATCTCCATCAAGATCCTTGAGTTTGAGGGCACCAGGACGAAGATAGTCGCTTCCAACCTGTGCAGTACAGTCCACAACTCCTTCCTTGAGTTTCCATTTACCATCAACAAAGTCGAAATCAGAGACCTCATAGCGTCCATCATTAAGGTATCCGTATACATTTCCTATGCTCTGACCAGGCTCAACAACGAAGTCGACACCACCCTCATTTGAAGACCATCTTGTTTCTACATCGATCTTCTCCAGGCCTCCGAGAGACATGACAAGATTCTGATTGTATGAGATGTTACCGCTAATGGTGAAATCAACATTCTGTTTGCGTATAATAGGAACATTTAAAGTAAGTTCCGCACCACGGTTGCGTGTTTCACCCATATTCCTGTACTGGTTCGCATAGCCTGCACCGGAAATAGGGAAAAGTATCAAAAGGTCTTTGGTATTATTCTGATAAACCTCTATACTACCGGTAAGCCGACCTTTCCAAAATCCAAAATCAAGTCCTATATTATGAGTAAGGGTTGTCTCCCATTTAAGGTCTGGGTTGCTCATGACACTACCAGCTGAATATGTAGTCATTGAACCATTCCAGGTAGGGCTGCTTCCTGAAAATACTCTTGATATCTGTCCGGTAGGAATATTGTTATTTCCAGCGGTACCGAATGAATATCTGATTTTCAATTGATCAAGCCATCCGGCTGCGCCCTGCATCCAAGGTTCGTTAGATATTTTCCACGCAGCTGCAGCTGAAGGGAATATACCCCAACGGTTCTGTTTTGCAAATTTCGAAGAACCATCGGCACGGAGTGTGGCAGAAATGGAGTATCTTTCAAGAAGCTCATAGTTGAGCCTTCCAAAGAATGACAAGAGACGGTCATCAGCATAGTAATAGTTCCCTGATGTTACAGAAGTTCCTGAACTCATGAAGTTCCAAGCCTTTTCAGCACCGAATGATACAGGAAAATTCTCAACCATATTGGTAAACTGGTTCGACTGAAGGATTGTCATCTCCTCTCCGACAAGAATGTCAATATTGTGTCTTGAAGGATCCAGGATTGAACTAAAATTATATGACAATGTGTTAGTGTTGCGGAAACGCTTTCTTGTCACATCCTTATAAAGATTTGCAGGTGTATTTTTATATGTAGCATTGTTGGCTACATAATAAGTAGTAAGGCCATAGAATCTGTCAGATGTTTCACGATAATCCTGATAACCACCTTCAACTTTGAGACGAAGATTCTTTACAATCTCCCAAGTGATGGCAGCATTCATATTCAGGTCCTTACGTTTTTTCTGTTGATCATTATCTGAGATTGAAGACAAAGGAGGAGCATTGTCTCCATAATCTTCTTCAAGGTCAGTTCCCTCAACAGCTGAGGAAAGAGGTATCGGAGTATAACAAACTGCATGTTTCAAGCGGCCGTTTCCTGAAGTTGTACCTGCATCATTAATACCATTGGCGCCACCACCTCTTACCTTTGTGCTTGAATATCTTACATTAGCATCCAAGGTCACTGTCTTCGCCAGATTGAATCTTGTCTTGAGGTTAAGATTATCCCTGCTATAGGTTGAACCTGTCATAATTGCATTATCGGTGATATGGGCATAACCCATTGTCCACTGATAGTTCTCCCCACTTCCGGAAATTGACAAGTCGGCATTAAATGTATTTCCAATGTTGCCAAATATATTATCGACCCAGTTATTACCTTTCATTCCAATGTATTGATCCATATCTTGGAACGATCCAAAATATGGTTCATACGCATCTGAGACTCTGTCTCTCACTGATGCAAGTTCATATTGGAACTTAACATAATCATAGACATCCATTGCTTGTATTGCAGAAGCATTGGCCATCTTTTTAATTCCATAATAAGCATTGAAGTTTACTGAAGCCTTGCGGCCTTTCTCACCACTCTTGGTAGTCACGATAACGACACCGTTTGCACCACGGCTACCATAGATTGCAGTGGAGAATGCATCCTTCAGCACATCGATGGATTGAATTTCAGAAGATGCAATGTCATTGATGTTGTCTACAGGAAAACCATCCACAATATAAAGAGGAGAGTTGTCCTGAGTGATGGAACCGCCTCCACGGACACGGATCTGGACATCAGCGTCAGGATCACCTTCTGAAGTAGTGACGGACACACCGGCCATTTTACCGGAAAGGGCCTGGGAAACCGTCGTTACAGGCTGCTCGACGAGGGCGTCCGCACCTACCGAGGTCACTGAACCCATGAGGTCACGGCGCTTTACCGTAGCATAACCGATGACCACCGTCTCATCGAGGAAGTTCGCATCCTCCTCCAGAACTACATTGATTGTGAAGTTCGTTCCGATGACGATGTTCTTGGTCGCCAGTCCGATACATGAAAACACGAGAGTTTTGCCCTGGGCGTTGGGGACATCTATGGAATATGCTCCATCTATGTCCGTCGATACACCTGTGGTCGTGCCGTCGATGAAAACGGATACGCCGATGAGCGGCTGTCCGTCAACATCCGTGACGACTCCGCTGACCTTCTGGGCAGAGGCAGTGAACGCTGCCATGAAAAGCCCCAAGACCAGCAACGAGATCTTGTATGTCAGATTTTTCATAAAAGAACTATTTGGTTAGTATATTAGTTGTTTGTATAATTATCATGGTCATACTCCGTCCACCTTGCCGGCATTCGTTCCCGGTAACGGTTTTCGAAGACATAATTTCACGGTGCGAAAATAAAATATCCCCGTCACGATGGCGGGGATATTTTATCGCATTGTTTGGATTTTTTAACAACTACTGGATTTTAAGATAAGTACCACCCTGAATCTGCCCTGAAACGGTTTCACGCACTATATAGTGGAGATACATTTCCAGGTTCGTGTACCTTCCATATATATCTATTGTCTTTGAATTTCCGTCGGAGGAAGCATTTTTGT
The DNA here is from genome assembly GCA_051870095.1 of Candidatus Cryptobacteroides sp. Lineage (GTDB taxonomy): Bacteria > Bacteroidota > Bacteroidia > Bacteroidales > UBA932 > Cryptobacteroides. The sequence goes on from JBJEBN010000035.1 coordinate 5,402, forward strand.
CCAATCCGAATTCATCCTCGAACCAGTCAGGAATGCCGTCTGAATCGGTATCCCTATTCCTGGTGATTTCGTCGGAAGTCGCAGAATATGACGGCCATCCTCCAGCTGCAGAAGGAATGTCAACAAGTCCGTTCGTTGAGCCGTTGCCTCCGTCCATTATCGTGGCAGTGCCGTTCATGGCATCGGTGCATGCCCTGTTGTCCACAGCGTCACGGCGCAGGGAGGCACCACCGAACCTGCATATGTTCTCAAATGCGGCGGCCGCCGTATGGGTAGTCGTGTAAACAGCCTCCGATGACGGACCGGTTATCCTGTACATTGAGGATGACACGGTGTTGTAATTGCCGTAAGAAGATCCGTTGTGCCAGTAAACCATTGTCGCATCGTTCAGGGCTTCAGGATATTTCAGATGAACATTTCCGCTCAGGTACAGATTAGGATAGTTGTCGGCATAGACAGTTCCGTTCTTTTCATAATAAGCATAGGCATCCACGAAATATTTCCTGTCCTTCGAGGCCGGTCCCATCTTGTAATAATTGTTGACTATGTTGAAAGTACCGTTCTCCCCACCATAGGTTGAGTTGTCTCCCCAGTTGTATATCGCATTGCAACGAAAATCCACATTGCCCCTGTGGGTATCAACATACTCACCGTAAATCTGCGGATGGTCTATGCGCGGATTGCGGCTGTAATGGTTAGCAAGGAGATTGTGATGGAATGAAGCATTCTTGCCGCCCCATATTCCGCCATAACCGTGGGTGCCCTTCCCATGCACTGAATGGCAGAGACTTTCCGTAAGGATGCACCACTGAAGAGTAAAATTACGGTTGGCGTAGAATGATGCACATTCATCGATTGACCAGGACATGGAGCAATGGTCCAAGATGACGTTGCTCCTGTAGCGGCCCCATATTGCGTCTGCGCTGTCGCTTGCCGATGCGTCTCCGAGACGGAAACGGATATACCTTATTATAACATTGTCCGCATTGATCCTTGTGGAATAATCCTTCAGGCATATTCCGTCGCCCGGAGCCGTCTGGCCCGCAATGGTGAGGTCACCGTTGGAAATCACAAGTTCGGACTTAAGCTCTATGATACCTGCGACATCGAACACGATAGTCCTCGCGCCGGACTGCTTCACGGCATCCCTGAGAGAACCTGCTCCTGAGTCATTCAGGTTGGTCACATGGATGACCTTTCCGCCACGGCCTCCGGTGGTGTACATTCCGCCTCCCTCAGCACCAGGAAATGCAAGTGCTTCATGGAGCTGGTCTTCCTGTGCAGGAATCATCATTTTCGAATATGCGTCGTTTGGCTCAGGGTCAGGACCGGGTTCAGGGTTAGGACCGGGTTCAGGATCAGGATCGGGATCGGGATCAGGCTGGGGCTCAGGGTCAGTTACACCGGCCACTACGACCAGGGGATCAGAGTACTCAGAAACGACCTTGCCATTCTGGGCCTTGACCTTCACGCTGTATTCGACACCCTTTGTAAGCCCTTCGAAAGTCACTTCATTCACATCGGTGTTCACCTGACGGACAAGTGTTCCTGAAGAAAGTTCCATCCTTGCAGCATAGCTTTCCGCTCCCTCTACGGCCGACCAGGCAAAAGTCATGGAAGTGCCGTCATTGTATGTGAGCAACAGGTCCTGAGGTGCATCCAAAGTTGTCGCTGAAACATCCTCGGTGCCGCTTGCTATGCATGAATATGCAAATGTAGCTATTGCAAAAATGTTGAATATCCGTATCGATTTGCTGTTCATTTCCCTGTGTATTATTCTGTTATTCCGTGAATTTCTTCCCATTCGAGTGAAGCCCAGATGAACGGGCCTACTCCCTTGCAGTCGTTCTCGATGATTGGCTCGCTGAGGTAATAGTCATAGTCGCCCTTGCGCATCTGCTTGCCGCCGAGACCTCCTACGGAGCAGCAGTTGATCATGGAAATGGTTCCGTCCGGATTCTCACGGATGAAGGTGTCGATGAACTTTCCGTATAGGCCGAGGATGTAATCGCTGTAAGATTCATCAATATACCCAAGCCTCAGGCCCTTGAGGAAGGCATAGACGAACATTGCGGAACATGTCGATTCAAGATAGTTGCCTTCCCTTCCGGGGCAGTCGAGAACCTGATACCACATTCCGGTCTTCGGGTCGGCCCATGAAGGCAGGACTTCTATGAAATGGTTCAGAAGCGACACAAGCTCCGCGCGGTGGGGATTGTCCTGAGGGAAATAATCGAGGACATCCACGAGGGCTGCGGCAAACCAGCCGTTCGCCCGGCCCCAGGCATGAGCAGAAAGGCCTGTCTGGGGATCGCACCAGAACATTGAGCGCGACTCGTCCCATGCATGCCTGTAAAGCCTTGTGGCCGGGTCATAAGTATTCTCGGCTGCCTTCACGAACTGGTCGGCAATGTCAGCGAAAAGTGAATCCTTCTGGCTCTCCGGAGAGAATCTCGCTGTGTATTCGGCATAGAAAGGCAGTGCCATATAGAGACCGTCCAGCCACACCTGGTGTGGATATATCTGCTTGTGCCAGAATTCTCCGGTAGCGGTACGAGGCTGAGTGTCAATCTGAAGCCTGATCATATCGATGACTTTCCTGTACTGAGGATTACTCCGGCCGTAGATATCGTCAAGGTCGAAGAACATCCTTGCAGGACAGATATGGTCCACATTGTAGGCAGAACGCTTGTAGCCATATACAGTGCCGTCAGGAGTCGTCATGGTGTCAGCCCAGTCCTTGACATACTGCATGACATCGCCCAGCCCGTATCTCTGGGCAACGTCAACGAACGAAAGGAGTTCCAGACCAGTAGTATAGTTCCATTTCCTCTCCCCCTGCCTGCCGTCGAGGTGAAGAGCATCCGGATTGCGCAGCATTTCGGATTTCACCATACGGACTGAATAAGGTTCCTGCTTTCCGGAGCAGGAAGGGAACAATGCCAGACAGGCAAGAAGGACTGTCAGAAAAACTGATTTTTTCATCATGATTGTAAGTTGGTTATGAGTTTGAGGCTTCCTCGGAAGCCTGATGTCTGTGCTGTCTCATGTAATCTGCCGGAGACATCCCGAAATGCTTGCGGAACGAACGGCTGAAATAACCCGGATCGGAGAATCCCACCTTGTAGGATGTCTCCGAAACGGAGAACTGCCCGCTCTTGAGGTAATATGTGGCTTTCTCCATCCTGAACTCCTGGATGAGCTCAACAGGAGACTTGCCCGTAAGGCCTTTTATCTTGTTGTACATGGAAGTCCTTCCCATACCGACATAAGAAGCCAGCTGTTCAACGGTTGCGTCCGAATCAGCAACATTCTCCTCAAGCCAGGCTATGACCTTCTTGATGAGTTCCTCGTCCCTGTCGGTTATGACGACCTGTTCAGGAGCGATTTCGACCTTGCGTGACGAGCGGATGGCCGATGCTGCCGTATCAGGATTGGATGACAGGGTGGAAATCAGCGCCCTGCGCCTCTCCAGCAGGTTGTCTATGCGGGCTGTCAGGAGCTCCATCGTGAAAGGCTTCGCAATGTAACCGTCAGCTCCGTATTTCATGGCCTTCAGATGGGTGTCGTTCTCATGCTTTGCAGTTATCAGGACAATAGGTATGTGGCTGGTGTTGAAGTCTCCACGGATATTGTTTATCAGTTCGATACCATCCATGACAGGCATCATCAGGTCGGTCACGATTATGTCCGGAGTCCATCCCTGAGAGATGATTTCAAGAGCCTCTGCACCGTTGGCCGCATCACGGACCTCGAAACGGTTCACGAGGCAGTTGTAAATATAGACACGCAGCTCGGCATTGTCCTCTACCACAAGCAGTTTCAAAGCTCCTTCTGGATATGTCGGAGTCACTTTGTATTTGTTCAGTCCGAATGTCTCAGAAGTGTTGGTCTCAATCGGAGCCTCCACGAACTGGACATCTTCAGGAGAAAAACGCTCCCTGCCCACCGGCAGCCTGACGAAGAATTTGGATCCGCCTTCCTTGTGGCTCTCCACCCAGATTTTTCCTCCATGTATATCGGCGATTTCCTTGCAGAACGACAGTCCGATTCCGCTGCTTGCCATTCCCTTGAAAGCATTCTCCGAGCCTTTGGTGAACGGTTCGAAAATGATTTGCTGTTTGTCCTTAGGTATGCCTATACCATTATCTTTCACCATTATACGAAAATCAGGCTCGCCTTCCCTGTAGAGTATACCGACCTCAATCTTTCCTCCGTCCGAGGTATATTTGAAGGCATTTGAGAGCAGATTGTAGACAAGAGCCTCGATTCGGATTGCATCACCCCAGACCATGAGGCTGTCTACCGATTTGATGATACGCATCTCCATCTGCCTCTCCGCCGACATGTCACGGAAATCGTCATATACTCCCTGCACGAGCTTCACGACATCGAACTGGCTGACCTTCAGGCGCATCTTCCCACTTACGATGGTCCTGATGTCAAGAAGCTGGTTCACGAGGGTCATCATCCTGCGGGCATTCTTCTGCACGAGATTGATGCTGTACTGTGAGGACTCTGGCATATCCGGGTTCTTCCCAATATCGTCAATTCCTCCCAGTATCAAAGTGAGAGGAGTACGAAGTTCATGGGATATGTTCGTAAAGAAACGTGCCTTTATATTGCTGAGGTTCTGCTCTATGGTCACATCGTTGCGGAGCTTCATCTGAGCCATGAGAAGCCTTACGAGCACGAGAACGAGCATTATTCCCGCAAGAATGTATATGGCCATCGCCATTCCGGAATTCCATACGGAAGGCTTGACGTGCACCTTGACCTGGACGATATCGGGATTGTAGATGCCCTCTTCACTGTCGGTCCTTACCTTGAAGACATATCTTCCCGGAGGAATCCTCGAATAGGTGGCGCTGTTGTCCAATGTTCCGGCAATCCAGTTCTTGTCATAGCCTTCAAGCATATAGGAGAAATGCGTCTTGCCGTTTATCGTGAAATTCAGGGACGCGAAGTCGATTCGGAAGAATGAATAGTCATGAGGTATGACAATGCCTCCTTCGAACGGTGTCCTCTTGCCGTCGATGCTCAGCCCTGAAAGCGTAAGTCGGCTGTCCTTAGGGGAAGAGACGAATTTGGAAGGGTCTATGCAACATATATTGTCAATCGTTCCGAACAGAATCGTACCGTCAGAAAGGGAAGCACAGGTGGCTTCACTGTACTGGGTCGGCGGCACTCCGTCGTATCTCGAATAATTGGTCACGGTCCCGGTTAAAGGGTCAAGCCTCGACAGGGCTGTCTCGGTCGCCGCCCAAATCATGCCGTTGGAGTCATCCACGGCTGACTGAATGATGTTGCTTGAAAGCCCGTCCTTCGTGCTGAAGACATCGAAACGGGGGACACCATCCTCGAAATAGAGACGGTTCAGACCACCTCCAAACGTACAGAGCCATGTCTCACCCCTGCGGTCGGTGAATATGTGGATGACATCATTGTTTCCGAGCGAATGGATATCTCCAGGTATCTTATTGATTATATGGAATATAGTAAGCTCCGGAGTATCAGAAGGCTCGAACCATATCAGTCCTCCCACGGTGGCCACAAGCATCTTCCCGTCAGGCATGCAATGGATGTACCTCACCCTGCCCCCTGCCTCCTGCGGATAATCCGGGAACGAATTGCCTACGGTCACGAAATCCTCGCTGTCCGGATTCCTCAACATTGAGAGTGCACCGCCGTAGGTACCTATCCAGATGCGTCCGTCCTTGTCCTGGGTGACGGAATATATGTTGTTGGAACTCAATGCCGAATTCTCTGCACGGAAGTGCTTCCACCTGTATCCGTTGCCATTGGGAACAGCCCGTACAAGACCGTCTCCCTTGGTACCGAACCAAAGATTTCCCCGGTCATCCTCGAAGATTGAATAAATCACTCCGATGTCTCCGCTTGCAGAATCCGGGAAACAACGGCATTCCTTCAGGTCCGGACTGTATCTGTAGAGTTCGCGGCTCTTCGCAGCCACCCAGAGATTGTCATGGCTATCGCGCAGCATTGCCCTTATTTCAGAGGCAGAAATATTGTCCGATGACCTTGTCGGAGGCACTATCGTCTCAGTCTTGGGAGCTATGACGGTCACCTTTTCAAGTCCCCTTGCAATCGTGGACATCCAGAGAACTCCTGTGCTGTCTGTCTCGAAACATGCGACACCGTTCATGAAACGGCAGTCAGACTGCTCCTTGACATTGCTCAGAGGTATTATTTCGTCGATTTCGCGGTCGTAGTATCCGAATCCCCAGTTGTTCATCTTGATCCACAGGCGGTCACCTCCCTGCTCAACCCTTGCGAGGGTGTCGGCATAGTACGATTTAACATTCATGCTGTGCTCGTAATGCCTGAACCTGTCCCTGGAAGCGTTGTATGACCATATTCCCGTACGCTCCGTGGCAATCCACAGAAGTCCCTCGGGGTCAGGGAAAAGGAAACGAACCCGCCCCATGTTCTCCCTGTGTACCGAAATGGAGGAATCAGATATGTCCACCGAGGCGACGGCATTGTCGCGGAAACCTACGAAAAGGCGTCCACCTGACATCACCATGGTAGTGACATCCCCACGCCCTGCTGAAGTCATGTCCACCCTCTTCTGCTCCCTCGTCTTCATGTCGAGTACGAGCAGATGGTCCTTGCGGGCGAACACAACCTTGCCACCAGTCTCGGCGAAAGAGACAACTTCAGGATTCCTCGACACCAAAGACGACTCATTGCCGTCTACCATCGAAATTCCGGTTTCGGACGAAACATATATTATTCCCGTGGAATCCTCATATATACCGGTCACATGGTTGCCCACGCTGTGACCGTTCACCTTCAGGAAAGACTTGTATTCCAGATTCCTGTCAATGCGCATCAGGCCATAGCCCGACAACGACACCCATGTCCGTCCTTCGTTGTCGCAATAGAGTATGTCCGTCTTGAAATCGGTCTTCGGGAAATCCTTCAGTTCAGACGGGACGGCTATGAATTCCTCGGAAGACTTGTCGAAACGGTAAAGATGATAGTCATAGGTCATCACCCACAGATATCCCCACTTGTCTTCATCGATGGAGAGCATCCTGTTGTGGGACAGATTGGAATAATCGCCAGGCTGCATCGTATAGTTGACGAAACCGTTGCCGTCGAAACGGCTGAGTCCGTACCATGTACACAGCCACAGATAACCCTGGCGGTCCTGATGGATTTCACAGATGGAATTGTGCGGCAGGCCGTCGTCAGAAGAATAGTGTTCATATATGAACTCCAAAGGCTCTGCATGGAGAGCATTGAGATGACATGCCCACCCCAACAGAAAAATTACAATAAGGAATATCCGTGTATGTTTCATCATCTGCATATATCTCTGTAAAAATACAAAAATCAGGAGAACTACGCAATATCAGAAAACCTTGTAATACCATTCGACAGGAACGGCAACTCCATTCTTGTCAATCTCGGTGCCGGCATCAAGCACCTTTGCAACAACATATCCACAAGCTTCTTCCGGAGTGAGGATACGGCTCCATGACACTCTCCCGGCCTTGTCCGATGATCCGGGGCCATAGCTGCCATATTCAGCATAGAGGACCGTATCGTGAGCATAAGGTTTGTTCCAGTCATGCCATCCTTCCTTCAGAATATGGTCCGAAAGTTCGCATCCGATGAACACAGTACGGGCGAACGGTCTCCAGGGGCGTCCCAGATACACCTTCGTCACGCCTTCGGAATGCGTGAGACGGCAATTCTTGAATACGTATCCGAACTCAGCACCTTCAGGAGTAGAAGCAGCCGTTACATAACTGTCCTTCTTGGAATGGATGGTACAGTTCTCGAACCAGCATGTCGAAGCACCGAATATGAAATCGGTGGTTCCCTCGATGTAGCAATCCCTGTAATACTGTCTCTGCCATTTACCGTATGTATATATCGTATCCTGATTGGCAAGGAAACGGCATCCCACGAAGGCGGCACGGTCGGCATTCACCATTATGGCGACAGCCTGTGCGATGTCCCTGCCCTCTCCTGCAGAATTCTCGAAAGTTATGTTCTCGGCAAAGAAATCGTCACCGAAGACAAACACGGTGGGAGTGGCGGAAGTTCCCATCGGATTGCCGGCAGGGCGCTCACGAAGGGCATAGTCGTCCCATGTTATGACAGTGGTGAGGGCATCCTCGCCTGCCAGATGTATGCGCTGCTTGCTTGCAGGCACTGTGAGTTTCTCCTTATAGATTCCAGGCTTAAGGACAATCGTAATCGCCCCGCCCCGATAGAAGTCAGGGGCAGCATCAACAGCCTGCTGGACTGTAGTGAAATCTCCGCTGCCGTCCTGGGCAACTACAATCCTCACATCCTCCGCCATTGCGGAAAAGGATGCAAGGATTACAGATACTATGGTGGTTATCAGTCTTATGTTCATGTCGTCAGTTTATTGACAGGCCCTCGGTAGAATACTGGAATATGTCAGCACCCTTGCCGGAGTTGTCGAGGCAGTCATTCATTGAAATGTTCTTGCAGTGGGCGAAGCTGAATCCTGCACCACTCTTGCGCGAAATCACGACATCCTCGAGAACTATGCCCTCGGAATACCTGAGGTCGGCACCTTTGTCGGCTGATATGACACAGTCCCTCACGACAATGTTCTCAATCGGCATTTCCGGTATTCCATTGAAATACATTGCCCTTGCAGCGCCGCTGCATACAATGTCGGAAATGAAGATGTCCTTGAACTGAGGAGTGGTCTCATCTGCCGGAACGAATGGTACATCGAAAGGTGACGCGCCGTCCTCGACTGCTTCAAGAGCAGATTTTCCACCATAATGAAGGTCGAAGAGCAGAGGCTCAGTAGGGATGTCCTTCATTACGATGTCCTTTATGTGGATGTTCTCTACCACACCGCCTCTACCTCTGCAGCTCTTGAATCGCAGTCCGACATCAGTTCCGAGGAAACGGCAATTGGTCACACTTATATTCTGTACACCTCCGGACATCTCGCTGCCGACCACAAAGCCTCCGTGGCCGTGGAAGACGACGCAGTTGTCAACTATGAGGTTGCGGCAAGGCCTCGCCCTGCGCCTTCCGTCAGCGTCCTTGCCGGACTTGATGCAGATGGCGTCGTCTCCCACGTCGAAATTGGAATTGACCACGATGACATCTTCGCAGGAGTCAATGTCGAGGCCGTCTCCGTTCTGGGAGTACCAAGGGTTACGCACTGTAATATTGTCTATTATGACATTGCGGCAAAGCAGAGGATGGATGTTCCAGCAAGGCGAGTTCTGGAAAAGGCAATCCTTCAGGAGTACATTCTCGCAATCCTTCAGGCCTACAAGGACAGGACGCAGATATGTCTTGACGGAATTCCACTCCTCCTCGGTCTGGAGTCCCTGAGGAACATTGAATGCATCGCTCACGATGGATCCTCTGAAAGAACTGGAATCAGGATACCATACATCACCCTTGGCATTCGTGAATCCGCCGCTTGCGAGAAGAGCCTTCCACTGGGATGATCCCATCTTGGACTTCTTGACCTGCCTCCATGAATCGCCGTTGCCGTCAATCGTACCGCCTCCGGTGATTGCGATGTTCCTGGCGCCCTCCGCATAGACAGGAGGCATGCAGCGTTTGGTATCAAGGCCCTCGAAAACCGTCTCGACAATAGGATACAGGTCCCTGTCGGTAGAAAAGAGGAGAACGGCATCCTTCTCGATATGAAGGTCTATGTTGTCCTTGAGGATGACTGGCCCGCTGAGCCATACGCCCTTAGGCACTATGAGATGTCCGCCTCCCTTTGCCACGAGGGCATCCACAGCCTTGGCAAAAGCTTCGGTATTCAGGAATGTGCCGTCACCTACACCCCCGAAATCAGCAACGCTTACGCTGTAATCCGGGAACACGGGAGCACATACACGGTTCATCTCGAATGGAAGATTTTCATAAAGTCCGGCATATTCGTAGCGCGAGCATCCGGAAACAAGAGCCGCACCTGCAAGCGAGGCAAGCAGGAACGGACGGAACAGTTTGCAAGATAGGTGATTCATAAGAGCCTTATATTGAGTATCGCAAATTTACTCAACATAAGGCTCCATATCTGTAAGTTTTTGCCGAATTAAGGTGAATATTCGTCAAAGTGTCAGTTTTGACATGACATTTGGATTACGATTATTCCATGAGCTTCTTGTATTTGAAGCGTTTCGGCTCCTCGTTTCCGAGACGGCGCTTCTTGTTCTCCTCGTACTCGGAATAGGTTCCCTCGAAGAAATATACTTGGGAATCGCCCTCGAACGCAAGGATATGGGTGGCGATTCGGTCGAGGAACCATCTGTCATGGGAGATGACCACAGCACATCCGGCAAAATTCTCGAGACCCTCCTCGAGGGCACGGATAGTGTTCACATCCACATCGTTGGTCGGCTCGTCGAGCAGGAGCACATTACCCTCGTCCTTGAGCGTGAGAGCCAGATGAAGACGGTTGCGCTCACCGCCGGAGAGGATTCCGCAGAGCTTCTCCTGATCTGCTCCGGAGAAATTGAAACGGGACACATAGGCCCTCGCGTTAACCTCCCTCTTGCCAAGCTTCACGAACTCTGAATCATTGGCAATAGTCTGATACACAGTCTTGTCCGGATCAATGCTCTTATGCTGCTGGTCTATGTATGCGAGCTTCACGGTCTCCCCTATGGTGATTTCTCCGCTGTCCGGCTGCTCCAGCCCCATTATGAGTCTGAAAAGAGTGGTCTTTCCTGCTCCGTTGGGACCAATCACGCCGACGATACCTGCAGGAGGCAGGACGAAGTTCAGATGTTCGAAAAGGAGCTTGTCACCGAACGACTTGGACACCTCCTTGAACTCTATGACCTTGTTTCCGAGCCTAGGACCGTTAGGAATGAAGATTTCGAGATTGGCCTCCTTCTCCCTGCCGTCATCTGCAGCAAGCTTCTCATAGGCACCCAGACGGGCCTTGGACTTGGCGTGACGGGCCTTCGGAGCCATCCTTACCCATTCAAGCTCCCTCTCGAGGGTCTTCCTGCGCTTGCTTTCCTGCTTCTCCTCCATCGCAAGACGGTTGCTCTTCTGGTCAAGCCATGAAGAATAGTTGCCTTTCCATGGAATGCCTTCTCCCCTGTCGAGCTCGAGAATCCATCCTGCCACATTGTCGAGGAAATAACGGTCATGGGTAACGGCAATCACGGTACCCTTGTACTGCTGCAGATGGGCCTCGAGCCACTGGATACTCTCCGTATCGAGGTGGTTGGTAGGCTCGTCGAGCAGAAGCACGTCAGGCTGCCTCAGAAGAAGACGGCATAGCGCCACACGCCTGCGCTCACCACCGCTGAGGGTTGAAATCTTTGCATCAGAAGGAGGGCACTGGAGGGCATCCATGGCCCTTTCCAGCTTCGAGTCGATTTCCCAGCCACCGCAATGCTCGATTTTTTCGGTGAGCTCTCCCTGTAGCATGATCAGGTCATTCATCTTGTCCGGGTCCTCCATGACCTCGGGGTCGCAGAATGCCATGTTAACCTCCTCATATTTCTTCAGCAGGTCAACTACTTCCTGTACACCTTCCTGCACGACTTCCATAACGGTCTTGTCAGGATCCATCTGCGGTTCCTGCTCAAGATAGCCCACAGAATAGCCCGGAGCCCATACGACCTCTCCCTGATAACCGGTCTCCACACCGGCTATGATTTTCATGAGAGTCGATTTACCGGAACCGTTCAGACCGATGATTCCGATTTTCGCCCCATAGAAGAAGGACAGGTATATGTCCTTGAGTATTACCTTGTTGTTGTGAGGCAGAATCTTGCCTACACCGTTCATCGAAAAGATGATTTTCTCGTCTGCCATATAATCGTGGTTGTTTTGTCAATATCCTGCAAAGATAAGGTTTCCACCAATGCGATGCAAGCCTATTTCTCCGGGAGAGGCCTGCGGTGCA
>JBJEBN010000036.1:0-3200 GCA_051870095.1 Candidatus Cryptobacteroides sp.
TGAGATGGCCCCGGCCTTCCGGAATGAGACTGAAGCCATCGCAAAACTGAAGAAGGAGATGCTGGAATGGGGGCCATTGGGGAATTATGACATTCAGTGCCTTTCGGTTGATGACGAGTTCTCTGTTCTGGGGCACGAATTCAAGGGATTGAACTAACCCCTGCCGGGGAGCCTCAGTGCCTGAGTGCATAGTGCCAGAAAGAAGGTAGAATGAAAATAACACTGGTTTTGATTAAATTTAATCGCCAAACCAAATTAATCAACCAGTGTTATGAAGAAAGATTCTTCTGTTTCAAGGGCCCTCAAGGAGGTGCCTTTGTTCGCCGCAAGGTACGAAAATTTCATCAAACGTCTAGAGAATCAGAGCGCCAGCCTGAGTACAATCAAGAATTATGGCTACAATCTGGCCTTGATATGCCTTGAGTATGGCAGGTTACCGGAGTCAATTAGCGATGATGAGTATGTGGAATACTACAACAAGCTTCTGAAACGTAAGTCATCGGGCTCTCACATGCTTCACGCTGTGTACTGCGTCCGCAAGTACTTCAAGGTCTTCGGCCTCGTCTGCCCTCTATCGGCCAATCCCTCAATCCCGGCCAAGAAGACTTTGCCGGTCGTGCTTTCCGTTCCAGAGGTGACATCTTTATTAAAATCCTGTATCGATCTACGCGAAAAGGCCTTGCTGGGTCTGCTGTACGATACCGGAATGAGAAAGTCCGAGTTACTTCATCTGCGCACCTATGATCTGGACTTCAGTCGTGCGATGATCCATATCCGTGAGGGAAAGCGCCGCAAAGACCGGTATGTGCCTTTCTCGAAGAACATGCAGAAGATCGTTGCTGCCTATATGCATGCCTATCATCCTCAGGAATATCTCTTTGAGCAGGAGCGCAGCAAACCCAAGGGCACAAATTGGCCTTCCAAAGTGCTGGCTGCAGCATTGAAACGCACTGATATAGCCAAACATGTAAGCTGTCACGTGCTTCGTCACAGCTATGCCACGACATTATTGGAACATGGTGTCGACATCAGACACATCCAGCAATGGTTGGGGCATAAGAGGCTCGAGACTACAGCAATCTATCTCAATATCGCCAGGATATCATCTGACCAACGTTGGATTGGCCCCACCGACCTGATTTTCCCTGTAAAGCAGTAGGCGGTGCAGGGCGGCATATCTGAAGCTCTGCGGCTGTTTGGACAGTCGTGGGCCGCTGCGTATCATCCACCCGCTCATATTGCCACAGTCCTACAGCGCATCCGTGACTGCCGCACGGAAGCTATGGGAGGTCATGTGGCGGTATGTCCTGAGTGTGGTGAGGAGCAGACGCAGTATCACAGTTGCCGTGACCGGCATTGTCCCCGTTGTCAATATGCTCAGCGGGAATCTTGGCTGTTGTCACGCAAGGAAGAACTGCTTCCGACCACCTACTTTCATATCGTGTTCACAGTTCCATCCGAACTGAACAGCATTATCTTCAGCCATCAGGAGAAGGCTTATGCTGCACTCTTCCATGCAGCTTGGGATACGCTGAACGCCTTTGGTCAGAAGCAGGGCATCCGTCTTGGAGTAACCTCGCTATTGCACACATGGGGCAGCGCCCTTGTGTTCCATCCTCATCTGCACTGCATTGTTCCCGGAGGTGGCAAGAGGCTCGACAACGGCAAGTGGAAGAGTCTACCTCAGACTCACAAGGAGGGTGAAGAGCCGTTCATCTTCCCTGTGAAAGCTCTCGGTGATATGTTCCGTGCAAAATATATGGCCGAGCTGTCTGCAATCGATGAGCTCCCGAAGCATATACGTGCCAAGTGCTTCTCCAAACCATGGGTTGTCTATGCTAAGTCTCCTGTCAGCGGTGCAGAAAGCACTCTGGAGTATCTTGCACGGTATGCATACAGAGTCGCTATCAGTGACAGGCGCATATTGGAAGTTACCGACAAGGTGATTACCATCGAGTATAAAGACTACAAGGATGGAGGCAAGAACAAATCCATGACATTGGATGGCGAGGAGTTCGTGAGGCGATATGCTCAGCATATCCTTCCGTACCGCTTCGTTCATATCCGTCACTACGGCATACTGGCTCCCGGCAACCGTAAGATCCTTGCTGCACTGCAGACTGAGTTGCAGGCAACTCCAGTCGCACTGCATCGGGGCCGCAAACGCTGGAAGGATATAGCAGCATCGCGTGGTCTGGTCATGGGGCAATGCCCAAGCTGCAAAGAGGGCATGCTCGTCATAGTCAGCATAATCCCACACATCCGCTCTCCAGAGCGCAATCCATCCCTATATGTCGAGTAGCCGCCCATCATATCGATACCATTGTTGGTCTGGAAGTCTCATACTTGCAGGCCTGTCCCGTCATGCCCATAATCGAAAAATAGACGCAGAACAGCACTCAGCTGCATATGAAATGAGCGGACCTCATCACTTATACGGGTCTATAAACGACAAAATCCCGGTCTCCCGGGACCTTTGCTTCTATATCGATGAGGTAACACTCAAATCCTTTTTACCCAATATATAAGGTGCAATCTTCACCGCCGTGCGCGGCAGGAGTTAGCTCAATCGGACTCCAAATCGCGCTTTACGCGACACGAAGTCCTGTAATATTAGTTTTGATTCTAATATTTCAGATGAGTTGTTTGCCGCTTATATTGATGGTAATACTTCTCCGCATGAGAATAGCCTTATTGAAAAAGCCATGTTGCAAGACGAAGATTTATTCCTTGCTAAAGGAATAGTATCTTCAGCCATTAACGGTTATGATAGTTTAGATGGTTTTTATCCAACCGATAATTATAGTTCGGAGGCAAATATCAACAATAACGCACAAGACTGTATCAATGTTCTTGACTCTGATGAAAACGAAATAATCGATTCCATGGATGATGAAGAAGATGATTATTTTCCTCATTCTCCAGATGCCGATGAAGATAGTTTTGATGATGACGTTGATGAAAAAGAAGATATATAAGTTTTGATTTTACTATGGCACAGGGGTTATTTATTCTAAGTTATATGCTCGCACGGATGGCGGGGCCAATAGCTCAAGATTGGTATGAGACTCACACTTCTCATGGGAGAAAGATGGCCCAGAAGCGAGAGCAGGAAAGACTTGATCTTGAACAAAGAGAGTTAGAGCGGAGGCTTAATATCAACGACAATGAACATCAGAATAGGATGAAAGAATTACGCT
>JBJEBN010000037.1:0-17027 GCA_051870095.1 Candidatus Cryptobacteroides sp.
GTTTCTTTATCAGGGGCTTGCTATTTTTAAGCAATCCGCTTTGCGGAATTAAGGTGTATATTTGTCATTTGGAATTGGAATATTTGATATTTTTCCCATCCACCCGGACAAGAAAAAACTTAACAATGATAATCATGAACAGAAAATCGGAACCAAGGACAGCGTTGAGGATGCTGTTTCTGCTTCCAGCGATGGCAGGCCTTGCCTCCTGCGTCAATGAAGCTTACGACCCGGAAAACATCAACACGGAAATAACCGTTGCGCAATCCGGCCTCGCAATTCCAGTAGGCAGCACAAAGCAGTTGAAAGTGAAAGACCTTATCAAGGACCTGGATGGAGATATACTCTCGCAGATCAACGGGGAATATGCCATCCAGATTTCAGACAAGATGAGTCTTGCAGACAAACTCCCGGACCTGAAGGAGATGCTCAAAATCGATGACATCAGCATAGATGAGTCATTTGAGTTTGCCATTGATGCTTTCGACAAGGATGATCTCACGATAGCGGGGCAGACCATATTGCAGGACATCTCCTTCGGCAACGACATTGATGCCAACGTGGAGATTCCTCCGTTTTCCGCTGATGAAAGCATTTCACTCGGACTCTATGACTATGCAAAGAAAATCAAGGACATAGACTTGAGCAGCAGTCTCACGAAGGCAAGTTTATCAACAACGGTCGCATTTAACTTGCCTGTTGTCCCTGTTTATGTATCATCCAAGCCATTTCCGGATGATGAAAAAAGTTTTGACAGGCAGCAGACCGATATCAATATCTCATTCAATTCTCCTGACGCAAAAATCACAAATATCCGTGACCTGAAGATGACAGGAAACTCAAAGATGGAAATCAAGGTTTCCGTTACCGGTCATGAGTTTTTGACAAGCGGAGATATAGTACCTGACATCCGGTTGGATTTGGGAGAGTTGTTCGGTCTGAAGGATAATACAGGCCGGACGGCAGCAATGCCATTGAGCCTGTCCAAAGTCCTGAACAGTTCGAATAATTATACTTCCGTTTATGAATATTCGGTCGGGGAAATCAACATTAATGCTGCAAATTGGAGCGGCACGACTTTTTCCCAGAACAACACAATATCGGCTGAGGGAAAAATCGGCATCAGCAATGCCACGACAAGCGGAACGGCGATCAACGAATATGCTGGAGACGGACTTCATGTAAGTATTGATATATCCTTCAAGAACATGGCTGTAGAATCCGCAACTATGGACATCAGCAACATTACAGTCAGCGAGAGCGTCAACATGCCAATTTCTCTCGGAGACGGCATTGAGCTGCCCGACCATGTGAAGAGCATTGACAAAATTGAGTTTACAGAGAGTTCTGCTATTTCGTTGGCACTTGCCCTTTCTAATGTCAAGGACCCGAACCTGAATGTCCAGTTGAAATCTTTGAATATGAAGTTCCCTGAAAGAATCACTGTAGATGGGACAGCAGGCAAGAGTTATTCTTTCCAGAATATAAATATCCGCAACGGATTCTCCAGGAAATTCAGCATTTCAGAAATGAGCCTGCCAGCACCTGATGCAGGTAAAATTGAATGGAATGACAATGTTGAAATCAAAGCAAGTATCACGGCTAGCGGAAAAGGCGTGAACACTGCTAAGTTCCCGACTGCCCAGTCTGAGGAATCAAGCATGACGGCCAAAATATCATCCAATCTGGACATAGCAGACTGGTCTGCAAATGTGGAGGGATTCGATGTGGATTTCGACACGTTCAAAGAGGTTTTCTCATTCGACGTTGATGCCAGTCTGGCCAATTACGGGGAAATAACCATCCATCCTGAAGGTACTCCTCGTTTCCAGCTGGTCATTACAATGCCTGACATGAGCATGGGAATAGTTCCAGGCTCGGAGAACATCAAAGTCTCATTCCCTGATTTCATAGTTTTCAAAAAGGCAAGCAATGCTTCATACGAATTTGATTACAAGACCAATACCCTCACATTCAAGAATGCTCTGCCAAAGACTGTGGCATTGGACATCGAGAAACTCGTTGTAACTCCGCAGCCGAAAGAAACATCCAAAGATTATGAAATACGGGGAGAATTCAAAATCGAAGGAAACATTGGAATACAGGAGGGAAAGGTTTCCGGAAAGGATCTCGAAACCATCGGCAAGACAGGTATCAAAGTACAGGCAATCATTCCGGAAATCACTGCCAAGACACTGGATATCAATGAATTCAAGATAGACATAAATGAAGCATTCCGCGCTACCCTTATCAAAGGCAAGGAACTCCCAGACGACATAAACATCATTAGCCTGTCCGAAGCTTCCCTTGACAACACTACGGCAAAATTCGACATTAAGTTGAGCGGCCTTCCGGATGTCGGCGAGAACAAGGACATCAATGTAGAACTGAACATAGCCCTCCCTAAGGAGCTGGTTCTGGCAGAAGACAGCAGGGTAAAGGACAACATCCTGACAATAAAAGGTGTGGTGGACAGAAAGGACGGTTCCATTGACATAGCCCCTATCACTCTTGCCGCCATAGATCTGTCGGATTACGATTTTGAGAAACGCGAAGACCTGACTGAGGACATCAAGGTCAGCGGCAAATTCAGCATCTCCAATCCGAACATTGACCTCAGCACCGTAACCGGCACTGTAACCGCAGACATAAAGGCCGGTATCGAGAACATCGCATTCAAGAAGGTTGCAGGAAAAATCGATTACAGCGTCGAGGAAAGCAGCGAAACTATCAGTCTGAATGATATTCCGGATATGCTGAAAGGTGAGGATTTCAACCTCGATTTCGACAATCCTTACATCACTCTGAAGGCGAAGACCAACATGGGCATTCCGCTCAAAGGCGATATCTCCATCATACCAGTACGTGGAGGTGCAGATGACGAAAGCGGCAAGATTAATCTCAGCCTGAACATAGACGGAGCCGAAAATGCTGCCGAGAAGGACAGTGTAATGTATTTCATTGCAGCAAAGAAGGACGGATGCCCTGCCGATTATACATTCGTCAAGAGTGAGAACATCAAGACACTGCTGAGCCATATTCCTGACGAGCTCAAGCTAAGTTTCAATGCAGGAACTGACAGTTCAAAGGATTGCGTCATCGAGCCGTCAGCTGACTATATGTTCGATGTGGAATATGCGTTCATATGCCCTCTTTCATTCGGAGAAGACCTCATGATAGAAATCAGCGATACTATAAAGGGGTTTGACGAAACCATAGCCAAAGTACTGAAGGATAATACAATACAAATAGGAGGCGAAATAACCAACTCGCTTCCTCTCCAGCTTGAATTGAATCTGGAACTTCTGGACGAGAATGACAAGGTCGTCAAGCTTGAGACCCCGGCAAAACAGGTGATAGCTCCATGCAAGTCAAATGGGAATGCGAGTGTCAGCCAGCTTGACCTCAAACTTGAGACAGCAGCCTCCGTCAAGAACACGATTTCATCAATCAAGCTTTCCTTTAAGGTAACATCTGGAAATGTTTCAGGAATAGCTGTGACTGAGGACATGTTCGTCCAGGCTAATCTGAAGCTTCTGCTGCCTGACGGTATAACGATTGACTTGAAAGATTTGAAATGAGTAGATAACTGACGATATGAAAAGAATTTTCACAACCATATTTGCGGTACTTGCAATATCGGCAGCCGCAGGAGCACAGGCCCTTACTGGCAGCTATTTCCTCGACAACTCACTCATGAGGAACAGACTCAACCCGGCATTCATGCCAAGGTCCAACTATTTCGGTCTTCCGGGAATATCCAATCTCGGGGTTGGACTCTACGGCAACTTCGGAGTGTCCGACCTTCTTTATCCCAAGGATGGACAGCTCTACACCTTCCTCAATAGCAACGTCTCAGCGGAAGAGTTCTCAAAAAGGATTGTGAAATATCCTGGACTCGACCTTGACATGAACACCGACATTCTCAATTTTGGTTTCTTCACGTCTGAAAAGGCATTCTGGAATTTCGATATAGGAGTAAAGACCAATGCATCGGTAGGTATTCCCCGCGATTTCCTCATGTTCCTAAAGAACGGAATGGATGTGACCGGACAAGAGGCTGTTTACTCCATGAAAGGTTTCAATATGTTCGCTGATGCATCCATCTACGCTTCCGTAGGGCATTCAAGGGACCTCTCGGAATATGTGAAAGGATTGAAGGTTGGAGCCAAATTCAAATTTTATGTTTCCATGGCAAGTATTGGAATGGACCTCGGGAACTCAACTCTGACACTGAGCGATGACAAATGGTCTGTGGATGCTGATGCTACTGGAACTGTAGCTTCGAGCTTCCTCCGCGTCATTCCGGCATCAGGACCTGGGCAGATGCCTGGTTTCTCAATGGATGTCAACAAATTAGGCCCTGCCGGATTCGGATTTTCATTCGACCTCGGTGCCGAATACAGGCTCAGCATAGGATGTCCGGTAGACGGAATGACATTCTCGCTTTCTCTTCTCGACCTTGGAGGGATCTTCTACAACACCAGGAATGTCCAGCACCTGAAATCTCAGGGAAGTGCTTCATTCGAAGGAATGGGAGAGATTTCCATGGATGAGAACATGAATTTCGAGGAGGTCCTCAACGAAATCAAGGATGATTTCCTCGCAATTGCAGACTTCGAGGAAGTGGCTGGTTCAGGAATATCTGTATCCACCGGTCCACAATTGTATGCTGGTGTTGAGATGCCTTTCGTAAATGACATAATGAGTGTCGGACTGCTTTACAATGCAAGATTTGGAAGGAGGTCTACTTTCAATGAGCTGACATTGTCCTACAATCTGAATCCTTGCAGGTGGTTCAATCTAGGTATCAACTGGTCTTTCCTCAATTCATGGAAGACACTGGGCTGGATGATTGAGTTCTCTCCGAAAGCCGGTGTTGATTTCTTCATTGGAAGCGACTATACATTCTTCCAGGTAATACCGAAGTATTTCCTGCCAGTGGACAAGGCTTGGGTGAACGCCCGTTTCGGTCTCAACTTCACCATCGGGTCAAAGTATCGCAAATAACCGGATCCCGGACATATTTGACAAATCCCGCTGCAGAAGTCAATCGGCAATCTGCAGCGGGATTTGTCATCGGTTCAATTGAGATTCCTGACATTCGTCCGGGATAACGATTTTTGGATATAAATTACTACTCAAGTTTCGCAAGTGATAAGTAATTTAGGTTCTGAGGGTTGTGCCGCTTGCGAAACTTTTGCTACCGCACAATTCTTTTCTACGAGGACCTATCCCTAAATCCCTTTCCCCGGGAAAGGGACTTACCATCGGCCCGTTGGGCCTCCAAATAAGGTAGTTTCGCATTTGCGAAACTTAAAAATTACTATATTTGCAGGATAATGTCGGATTCCGTCCCAAAGAACCGGCAGGCAAGACAATCATACACCATGGCAGAGCAGAACAACTATACTGACGACAACATCAAGACGCTTGAAGGCGTAGAACATATCCGCAGAAGACCGGGAATGTACATAGGCCGCCTCGGCAACGGAGACGACCTCGGAGACGGCATCTACGTTCTCCTTAAAGAGGTAGTGGACAACTCCATAGACGAGTATTCAGCCGGATTCGGAAAGCAGATCCAGGTAAGCGTCAACGAAAAGGAAGCTTCTGTCAGGGACTTCGGACGAGGCATTCCCCTCAACTCCGTCGTAAAGGCCGTCAGCGTGCTGAATACCGGAGGAAAGTATGACACGAAAGGCTACAAGAAATCAGTCGGACTGAACGGAGTCGGCCTGAAGGCCGTGAACGCCCTTTCGTCATATTTCTATGTCGAGTCCTTCAGGGACGGAGTCGGTTCATTCGCGGAGTTCCGTGAGGGCAAGCTCATGGACCAGGGACAAAGGCCGGCCAAGGAAAAGAACGGTACATTCGTCAGATTCATTCCGGACGAGCACCTTTTCACGGGATATTCATTCCGCATCGAATTCATAGAATCGATGATGAAGAACTATTCCTATCTGAAGAAGGGACTCACCCTCAACCTCAACGGCACGGCCTACAAATCGGAGAACGGACTGCTCGACCTGATAAAGGACAACATTTCAGAGACTCCGCTCTACGAACCGATACACCTCGTAGGTGAGGATGTAGAGATAGTCCTCACCCACGGCAACAGCTACGGCGAGAACATCGCATCCTTCGTGAACGGCCAGAACACCAGGGACGGAGGCACCCACCTCGCAGCAATGAGGGAAGCCGTATCCAAGACACTCAAGGAATTCTACAAAACCTTCGCAAAGAAGGATTTCGCACCGGAGGACATCAGGCAGGGAATCATCGGAGCCATCAGCATCCAGATCCAGGAGCCGAACTTCGAGGGCCAGACCAAGACAAAGCTCGGTTCGACCTATATGTGGGATACCGAAATCATCAACGAGGACGGAAGCCGCACATACGATCAGGGGCCGACCATCCGAAGCTACGTCAACGACTTCGTAAAGACCAACCTCGACAACTATCTCCATATCCATAAAGAGATCATCCCTGTCCTGCAGGAGAAGATCACGGCTTCGGAGCAGGAAAGGAAGGAGATTTCCACCATCCAGAAGAAGACAAAGGAGAGGAACAAGCGCACCAACATATACAACCGCAAGCTGCGCGACTGCAAGATACATTACAACGACAAGCTTCCGGAAGCCAAGAAGGAACTTGGGGAACTGACGAGCATATTCATCACCGAGGGAGACTCTGCGAGCGGAACCATCACCAAGGCACGCAAGGCAGACACCCAGGCTGTGTTCAGCCTGCGCGGAAAGCCGATAAACTGCTACAAGGAAAGCCGCAAGAGGGTGGCGGAGAACGAGGAACTGAACCTGCTGATCAACGCATTGGGCGTGGAGGACGACATGGACAACCTGCGCTACAACCGGATCATAGTCGCAACCGATGCCGATGACGACGGTATGCACATCAGGATGCTCGTGCTGACCTTCTTCATGAAATATTACCCTGACCTCATCCGACGTGGTCATGTGCACATTCTCCAGACTCCCCTTTTCAGAGTCAAGAACAAGAAGGATATAAGATACTGCTTCAGCATCGAAGAGAAGGAGAAGGCTGTCAACGAACTCAAGACCGGTGTGGAAATCACCAGATTCAAAGGTCTGGGAGAAATATCCTACGAGGAATTCGGGGATTTCATCGGGGAGAACATGAGACTTGACAGGGTGAAACTCAGCGACGAAGAATCAATCGCAGAAATCATGGAGTTCTATATGGGGGACAATACGATTGACCGCCAGAACTTCATCCGTGAGCACCTGCGCACGGAAGCTGAACTGGAAGACATTGACATATAATTATTCAGAGACTATTATGTGGAGAAAATTTTGCGGATGGCTTTTGCATGTACTGGGCTGGACTGTTGACAGCCCAATTGTACCGGAAGAGAAATGTATAATCCTCGGCGTACCCCACACGTCGGTTTGGGATTTCGCCATATCATATCTTTATTATGAATCAATGGGAGGCACAGCCTACTGTATGATAAAGAAGGAATTCTTCTGGGGCCCTCTCGGATGGCTTCTCCGTAAACTCGGAGGGCTTCCGGTGGACAGGAAGAATGCTTCTGCATTGGTACTCAGCGTTATACGGGAGATGAAATCGCGTGATGTGGTGCATCTTGCAATCGCCCCGGAAGGCACGCGCAAGCCTGTGAAGAAATGGAAGACCGGCTTCCACACCATAGCAAAGGAGGTGGGATGCCCTGTATATCTCGGATATTTCGACTGGGGCACCAAGCATGTAGGCAGAGGTGAGAGGTTCGAGCTCACTGACGATGCAAGGGCTGACATGGTACGTATTCAACAAATCTACGAAAACATGCACCTGACAGGAAAACATCCTGAGGGTTATGTGACCCGATAAGGGGCATGTTCCAAAATCATTATATCTCTTATGAACTACTTCTACAAGAAATTGCAGAAAATGAGGGAACGCTATGTCGATACCCTCGCCAAGCTCTATGACTATTCCACGACTGTCTATGCAAAGAACCAATACACCCAATGGGTGGATGGCAAGGAAGGCGGTTATACATACGCGTCACTGAAGAGAAAAAGCGATTCGCTGTCCAAGAAGCTCACTCAGTACGGAATAGGTGCAGGTGACAAGGTCGCCATCTTCTCTCAGAGCATGCCGAACTGGTCTGTGGCATTCTTCAGCATCGTGCCGTTCGGACGCATTGCAATCCCTATTCTTCCTGACAGTTCCGAGAACGAAGTCACCAATATCATCACCCACTCCGAAAGCAAGGTCATATTCGTATCACAGAGGCTTGCACCGAAGGTGAGCGAAGAAATCCGCAAAAAGATGGTGCTGGTAATCGACCTAGACACATTCGAGGTGCTCAATGCAGACGATAGTCATTTCACCTGTGACGGCAAACCGGCAATGCCGATGCCTGACGACATAGCCACGATCATCTACACATCCGGTACGACAGGCAGCGCGAAGGGCGTGGTCCTGAGCCACAGGAACCTCACAGCCAATGTCATATCCTGCTACAAGACCTGCAAGAGGTCATCCAAGGACAGATGGCTCTCTATCCTGCCTATGGCACACACGCTTGAGATGACAATCTGCATGCTCTACCCGATGTACTGCGGTGCGACGGTCTATTATCTGTCCAAGCCGCCTGTGGCATCAATCCTGATGAAGGCCCTCAAGACGGTGAAACCTACCACCATGCTATCGGTTCCACTGATAATCGAGAAGGTGTACAAGGCGAGCATCGTGCCGACGATCCAGAAAAGCCGTACGCTCACCTGGATGAACGAGCATATGAACAAACTGATGTGCAAGATAATCGGGATGAGGCTAAAACAGACTTTCGGCGGCCATATCACATTCTTCGGTATCGGAGGTGCGAAGATGGATCCGGAGGTCGAGTCGTTCCTTCTCAAGGCTAAGTTCCCGTACGCAATCGGATATGGCCTTACAGAGACATCCCCTCTGCTCAGCTATGCCATGGGACGCGGAAGAGCCGTTGGGTCAATCGGTTATCCTGTAAAGGGTGTGAAGCTGAAACTGCATGACGTGAATCCGGAGACCGGCGAAGGAGAGATAGTGGCAAAGGGCGAGAATGTCATGCTTGGCTACTACAAGGATCCGAAGAGGACCAAGAGCGTGTTCACTGAAGATGGATGGTTCCGCACCAACGACCTTGCAGTACAGGACGAGAAAGGCAGGTTCTACATCAAGGGAAGGAAGAACAACATGATTCTCGGTCCGTCAGGCGAGAACATCTACCCAGAGGAAATCGAGAATGTAATCAACAATATCGAGGGCGTTAACGAATCCATCGTGATCGAGAGGAACGGACGCCTGGTTGCCCTTATCCAGCTCGACGAGAACATGATTGAATGGGACAAGGAGGGTGAAGAGGAATTCTACAAGAAGCTCGACGCCCGCAAGGCTGCCATCCTCAATTTCGTCAACAAGCAGGTCAGCAAGTTCTCGAAGGTGAATGATGTCGAGGTCATGAAGGAGCCTTTCGAGAAAACCGCCACCTCGAAGATACGCCGTTTCAAGTACAAGGATTCCGCACACACCGTAGAATCCGACAAGGAGGCTGCGAAAGGGACGGATTCAAAGAATGAAACCAAAGAATAATAAAAAACGGTCAGGAATGATTTCCTGACCGTTTTTTATTATAAAGCTGAAATTATTCAGCTACAATTTCGTATTTGAAAGTGCCCTTGATATCCTTGTAGCACTTTACAGAAGCCTCGAATACTCCGAGTTCCTTGGCTGGCTCTGCGATGGTGATGTCCTTCTTGTCCACCTCGATGCCTGCTGCTACGAGAGCCTCAGCGAGCTGGGCAGTAGTGACTGAACCATAAATCTTGCCGTTCTCGCTGACCTTTACAGCGACCTTTACGGTAGTCTCAGCAAGCTTGGCTGCAAGAGCCTCTGCATCAGCAACGAACTTGGCAATCTTGTGAGCCCTCTGACGGAGGTTCTCAGCGTGAACCTTCTTTGCAGACTCGGTAGCCAATGTTGCGAATCCCTGTGGGATAAGGTAGTTGACAGCGTATCCTGTCTTAACTTTGACGATATCGTCAGCGTGGCCGAGGTTGGCCACATCTTTCTTAAGAATAATCTCCATATTGCTGTCCTCCTTATTTCAAAAGATCTGTTACGTATGGAAGGAGTGCGAGATGACGTGCTCTCTTCACTGCCTGGGCAACCTTCCTCTGGAATTTGAGTGAAGTACCGGTAAGACGGCGAGGGAGGATTTTTCCCTGCTCGTTGAGGAACCTCTTGAGGAACTCAGCATCCTTGTAATCAACATATTTGATACCTGCTTTTTTGAAGCGGCAGTATTTTTTCTTTCTAACCTCTACTGTAGGAGGGTTAAGATAACGGATTTCATTGTTCTGTGCCATAATTCTTTCCTCCTAAATTATTTAGCCTGTTTGTTTGCCCTTCTCTTCTCAGCATAAGCCACAGCATGCTTGTCCATAGCGAAAGTGAGGAAACGGATGATCCTCTCGTCGCGACGGTACTCGGTCTCGAGTCTCTCGATGAACTGTGAGTCAGCCTTGAACTCAATAAGATAATAGAATCCAGTGGTCTTCTTCTGGATCGGATAGGCGAGCTGTTTGAGCCCCCAGTCCTCTTCGTACACTACTTCTCCACCTTTTCTTACGATAAGGTCAGTGTACTTCTTTACCGCTTCCTTCATCTGAGCCTCAGACAAAACGGGAGTTGCAATGAAAACGGTTTCGTACTGTTTGATCATTTTGTTTGTAATTAACTGTTAAATAATAATTTGAGCCCATCTGACGGGACATTGTTCCGCAAATGGGCTGCAAATATAGGAATAATTTTATAAATATCAAACAATTACTTTACAGGAATTGCCTCCAGCACGGCCCTCAGGAAATACCACATCCTGGCAACTGAAGGGATGTTGGCACGCTCGTCAGGAGAATGCGGGCTTTCCAGAGTAGGACCGCATGAAATCATGTCCCAATGAGGATATGCACCTGCAAGAATACCACATTCAAGACCAGCGTGGATAGCCATCACTGCAGGTTCATTGCCGAACATATCCTTGTAAAGGGTTTTCATGAGCGAAAGAATCTCGGAAGAAGCGTTTGGAGCCCATCCGGAATATCCTCCGGTGAATGAGACGTTCACTCCTGCAAGTTCGAAAATGGAGCGGATTTTGAGCGCAAGTGCCTCCTTTGCAAGGTCAACTGAACTTCTCATGAGGGTGCGCACCTCGAAACGGCCGTTCCCGATAGATACCACAGCAAGATTGTTGGAAGTCTCGACAAGTCCTGATACGGAAGCACTCATCTTCTCAACACCGTCCGGGCAGGCTATAAGGGCCTGTATGAGCTTCATGGCAGCAGCATCCTCCACATAAGGGAGATCAGGTCTCTCTGCCGGTTCAAAATGGACTTCTGCGAGAGGGTCGGTAGATTTATATTCCGCAACGAGGGCTGAGAAGACATGGTCCACTACAGCTTTAGCAGCCTCTGCCTTGTCCGGACTGACATAAAGTGTAGCGAATGCTTCCCTCGGGATGGCATTCCTCAGAGTACCGCCCTTGAAATCCACAAGCTTCACACCCACTTCCTTCATGAGTGCATATACAGTATATGCAACTGCCTTGTTCGCATTTGCCCTGTCAAGAATGATTTCAATGCCGGAATGTCCTCCACGCAACCTCTTGACAGACAATTCGTAAGGAAGCCATCCTTCTGGCTTGGCCTCCATCGGGCAATCGGCAGTACCGGTGAAATCCAGTCCTCCCGCACATCCTATGCAGAACTCTCCTTCGGTCTCGGAATCGAGGTTGATGAGGATGTCACCGTTCAGAAGTCCCGGCTTGAGGCCCTGGGCTCCTGTCATTCCAGTCTCCTCATCCACGGTAACGAGCACTTCTATAGGACCGTGCTTCAAATTCTCGGATTCGAGGACCGCCATGGCCATGGCAACACCCAGTCCGTTGTCTGCTCCGAGTGTAGTGCCTTTGGCCCTTACCCAGTCTCCGTCTATATAAGTCTCGATAGGGTCCTTGTCGAAATCATGGACCGTGTCAGCATTCTTCTGCGGCACCATGTCAATATGGCCCTGGAGTATCACTCCCTTGCGGTTTTCCATGCCGGGAGTCGCAGGTTTGCGGATTATGACGTTTCCTATTTCATCCTTGATGGTCTCCAGTCCGAGGGATTTTCCGAACTCGTACAGATACTGGGCAGCCTTGCCCTCATTCTTCGATGGACGCGGAATCCTTGTGAGTGCATAGAAGTTCTTCCAGACAATCTGCGGGTCTAATTCTTTGATGGTCATAGCTATAGCGATTATTTAGTTTTTATTGAATTGATGTTTGCCGGTAATGAGGACTCGTGTCCGAGCTGATATACAGGGATACGGGTCTGAAGAAGAAGAGACTTGCCGTCCATGATCTTCACAGTACATGCAGCCGGAATCCTGTATGTTATGCAGACCTCCTTGCGGTTCTTGTCCGATTCGGAATCAACTGTAGGAGCGGCGAATGCCTGAGGAACAATCTCCATGACGACAGGTCTTCCTGACAAGTTGTCTGCCGGAAGCAGCCCTGCATTGTCGGAGACACGGAAAGCAACGTACATCTGGCTCTCTGCAGTCCCGTCGGGGATGATGTCGAAAGACATCTTCATATCCTGATAGTCAGAGTAGCCCACAAAAAGGCTCATGTACTCCTCCTCGAGGCGGGCAAGTTCGTCCAATGCTGCACCCATTGCCTCTCCGCTGTAGGTTGCGTCGGTATCTCCCGTAACTATCTCGAGTCTCTTCCTGCGGAGCTTGAAAATGACATCGGCAGTCTCGGAGGCCTTCTTTTCAGCTGATTTCTCCACGACCATATTCTGCTGTACGGAAACCGTCTGCTTCTTCGACTTGCCATAGAGGGTGGCTGACTCGGAAGTCAGGTTTGACGACACTCCCCTGCCGGCAAAGTTGGACTTGGACGCCATTGGGAAGCGCCACTGCACTCCGTCACCGAAAGATGCATCGGAGAAAGAGACAAGTCCGGCGGAAGATAGTGCGAATGTGCTTGCACAGATTTCACCTTTAGGAACCTGCAATGCGTATCTGCGTGACTGGTCCGGCTCTACGAAAGGAGTCAGCCTTATGCTGGCAATCTGAACGGTTGTCTCATCCTTCTGACGCGCCTTGATTCCAAGATATTTCTCAGCGAACCGAGCATAAGGTCCTGCATGGAAAGACTCCTGCACAGCCTCCACGTCGAGAGTGATCACAGTTGACGGAAGACAGTATGTTACCAGACCCTCTTCACCTTTCGGCCCTTCCTTTTTCTTCGCTTCAGCCGGGACAGCCACAAGTATGGCTGCAACTGCGGCAATCATGTACAAAAACGTGCGTTTCATTTCAATTCCTCTTTTTTATATCCATTAATTATTTCTTCCACCTGTTGTGGGTCCAGAGCCAGTTATGCGGCTGCTCTTTTATATCCCTTTCAAGCAAATCGAAATATTTCCTTATTATTTTCTCAGGGTCTTCTTTCGAAGCATCATGGCACAAAGGCTCGAAAGTGATTGCATATCTGCCCCTTTCCACAACCTTCATTCCCATGTAGAGCACCGAATGCCCCAATTTGTGTGCCACTTTTGCACCTCCCAGCATTGCTTTGGTCGGCTGGTGCATGAATTCCCCTACATCGTAAGATCCCATGTAAGGAGACTGGTCCGCTATGTATATATATATGGATTTCTTGTCTTTCCTTTTTATGGCATATCTGAGGATATCTCCGGTCTCAACCTCACATTCATCGCCACCGGGTCCGAGCGGAGTAATCCTGTTCATGAGGAAGAAATCGTTGGAGAATTTGCTGTGCAGCCTCTTGTACACGACCTTCACATCAGTTTCGCAGGCGTCCACCGTGAGGCCTCCGTTGGTGCAATATGCAAGGATTCCGCCAAGGAGCTCCCAGTTGCCGCAATGAGAGAACAGGACGGTGACTGAAGGAGACGAACGAAAACATTCATTCAGAAGCCCCGGGTTCTCCACATATGCTATCCTACTGTCATACAGGCGTTTGTATGTAGCAGCGCTGAACCATATCGCCTCCGCGAAAATATCCCCGAAATGGGAATAGAACCTGTCGGCAATCTCTTTCAGTTCCCTGTGTTTCTTTTCAGGGAACGACCTTGCGAGATTGATCATCACGACATCGTATCTGTAACGGACCACATTCTTTGCAAGAAAGGCAAGGCATCTGCCGAAGGCATAGTGGAAACCGAGGGGCAGCCTGCCGAGGACACTGACAAGAGAATGTACTACCTTTACACCTAATTTACTCATTTACAATACAAAATATTCATTACCGGGTTACATTGCCATACAGTGGTGAACGGCCCAGCAGTTTACATTCAACAAAGATAAAAAAATTTATTATCTTTGTAGGCTTGATTGCTGATTGCGAACAATCTTTTTATAAACAAATAAAACAAAAAACTATGTTCAAAGGACAACCTAAAGGTCTATTCGCCCTTGCCCTTGCCAACACCGGTGAGCGCTTTGGCTATTACACCATGCTGGCCATCCTCACCCTGCTCATGCAGGCCCGTTTCGGATGGAGCGAAGCTGCCGCCGGCCAGGTCTATGCTATTTTCATCGCCGGAGTTTATTTCATGCCTCTGCTCGGAGGTATCCTCGCCGACAAGATTGGCTATGGAAAATGCGTGGTTATCGGTATCACGGTCATGTTCCTGGGCTACCTTTCATTGGCACTCCCGGCAGGCAACGGATTGACAGCCAAGCTGGTGATGTTCGCCGGACTTGCCCTGGTCGCCATAGGCACGGGATTGTTCAAAGGCAACCTTCAGGTGCTTGTCGGAAACCTCTATGACGACCCGAAATATTCCGCAAAGAGGGATTCGGCATTCAGCCTCTTCTACATGGCCATCAACATCGGTGCCATGTTCGCACCTTCAATGGCAAGGAAGATCACCGAAGTGATGCTCGCAAAATCCGGATTCGTTTACAATGCAGCCAATACCGACCCGGCTTATCTCGAAGCGCTTTCAGGAGCCTACGGACTTTGCTTCGGAGTAGCCTGCATATCCCTGATTCTCTCCGTGGCCATCTATTTCGGTTGCCGCAACTGGTTCAAGCATGCAGATGTAACTGCAAAGCAGGCCAAGACAGCAGCTGCTGCACCTGTCGAGGAACTCACTCCTAAACAGACCAAGGACCGCCTCGTTGCCCTGTTCCTTGTGTTTGCAGTCGTAATCTTCTTCTGGATGGCATTCCACCAGAACGGAGCAGCCCTCACATTCTTTGCAAAGAAATATACGAATCTTACAGTCAGCGGCCCTATGAGGATAGGATTCAACATCTGGAGCCTCGCCCTCATAGCAGCATCTGTATATACACTTTTCTCTGTTTTCCAGTCAGATACGAAAAAAGGAAAGATAGTATCAGGATGCGTTACGGCAGCCCTTTGGGCAGGTGCAATCGGACTTTTCTGCCTGATGCCTGATCCGGTTCACGCACAGCCTTCAGACTTCCAGCAGTTCAATCCGTTCTTCGTCGTAGCCCTCACACCGTTCTCTATGGCCCTGTTCGGAGCTTTGGCAAAGAAAGGCAAGGAGCCTTCAGCACCTAAGAAAATCGCTCTCGGAATGCTAGTGGCAGCTCTCGGATTCGTGGTCATCACCCTCGCATCATTCGGTCTGACCTCCCCTATGGACCTCGGACAGAACGAGACCCAGAGCATCCTCAGCCCGGGCTGGCTTATATCGACCTATCTGACACTTACATTCGCAGAGCTTCTCCTCTCCCCTATGGGAATCTCCTTCGTATCGAAGGTGGCACCTCCTAAATACAAGGGAATGATGATGGGATGCTGGTTCGCGGCAACTGCCATCGGCAACTACCTCAGTTCCATCCCTTCAATGCTCTGGAACAAGATTCCTCTCATGGCAAACTGGGGCATCCTCATCGCCCTCTGCCTCATTGCAGCCCTCATCATGTTCGCCCTGATGAAGAAAATCGAGGCTGCTACCGAGTAGATTCAATACCACCGATAATAATTGTAAAAGAGCCCGGCATCGAACCGGGCTCTTTCATTATATTCTGAGTTTTACTTCCCAAGAGAATATTTTAATCAATGATTTTCGGGCCATCAATATCCAACCCGAGTGTATGGTCCCAATTTCGTCTATCTTACAGCAGGATGATTCCAAAGCAGATTCCGAAAAGGAAATTGCGGCGGAGAGGGTTGTTGTATGAATACAGGTATTCTGCCCGAATACCTAAATATGGTTTGAAACGGCTGTTTATGCCAACACGAAATTCGATATCAGGCTTTAGATACGAATCATTACTATTGAATCCTGTGGTCAACACTGAAAGGCTCGGCTGAAGAAACACTTTCCAGTCAGCTGGATTTATGATATATGAAGCACCGATTCCGAGATTTGCCTTGCTGATGACTTTCTCTGAAGAATACCGGTCTGCGACAAGACAGGGGATTTCTGTCTTGAGAAAAATACTCCAATCTGTCCTCATCCTTGCACCAAACCTCAAGTCGAACCCTATCAGCATATTATCCGAATAACCACTCTCCCAATATGCAGCTGACCAGATATTGCTTGACGTCGCAAAAGTATTTACCTCCAGAGACAAATAATCCGATGCAGACTTGGAATTCTTCATATTGTTCTGTGCTAACACTGCAGAACTACTAAAGACTGTAAAAATTATTGTGAGCAGAATATACCGTTTCATATCATTAACTTTATTATCATATACTTACGCCATGTAGCCTCCTGTGATAAAATAACACAGCAAGGCTACAGAATATGGGGAAACCTGAAGTCTATTCTTCAAATGCACATTCAGACCATAAAAGTCTGCTATTTCCGACAACAGAAACAGTACTCTTGATATTGTCTTTGGAATCATCAGCAATGTCAGACTCGTCCACAACTGTGCGAAATCCGTCTGTATACTGTATCACAACTTCATTATCATCAATTGCAGATACTGTAGCGCAGTAT
>JBJEBN010000038.1:0-16764 GCA_051870095.1 Candidatus Cryptobacteroides sp.
ATATCGAGCGACTTACTCTGTCATATCGAGCGACTTACTCTGTCATATCGAGCGAAGCACGAAGTGCGAAGTCGAGATATCTATTTAATATTGAAATATTCCTTATACCTGTTATAAAGGTTCCCGGCAGCCCCGTAAACCGACTGCGGACTCATGAAATGAGGGAACTCGAATGTTATAGCCTTGTCGTAGCCGCATCTCTTGGCCGCCTCCAGTTTCATCCTAAGCTTGTCGAACTTTATAGGAAGGAAGTCAATCGGCATGTCACGGTCGAAGGTCTCAGCATTTGTCCAGCATTTCATTCCGTATCTGTCTGCCAGCTTCTTGTTGACGCTGAAAAAGGCGTCGAGCTCGTCATAGTCGATATGCCCGTCCTGGAATGCCACGGCATCTACCACATCGTGGATTCCTGCGAAAATCTGGTTCCATTCCCTCTCATGCTGCTCCACGCTCACTCCGTCCTTCACCTTGGCATTGGTTCCCATGATGGCCTTCTTGCCGTCAATCCACGGTGAGATGAATGTTGGAAGCCCTCCTGATACATCCTTGCACTGCTTGCCCATTGCATGGAACGCTTCTACTGCTCCTATAGTGTTGCGGCTGATTTCAGTGCTGATGTACCATCCTCCGAAACTGTCGTATTTTTCGCCGTACATCTTCCAGACCTCGTCAATCACGAATTTGTTGTCCTCGATTTCATGGCTCATGTCCTTCGTGTCCCAATATACACCTGAGTCATACAGACCTAGGTAGAATTTCATTCCATATTTCTGTGCCAGCCTGCAGAACATGTCTATCAGGTCCACTGACGGCATATAGCAACCTTTCTTGAGGAGATATGGCGACGGGTATGTTATGAATTTCCTGTAACCGCACCTGATGTCTATTACGGTGTCGATTCCGATGGCCTTCATATAGGCAAAATCCCTGTCCCATTCTTTCTCGCCCCAGTTCTGGTGAGGGATATCGTGGGAAATCTCATCGAGAAAAGTACCCGTGATCCTGAGTCCGTTGTCCTTTGGGACTATGAGCGTGCTTTCGGATGCTTCGGGAAATCCTCCCTTACGGATGATCTTGTCGTTTCCTCCCATAGCCTCGATTATGCTCGGGGCTGCTACTGCCGCAGCCGCTGCGGCTGCCGTCTTTTTCAAAAATGTCCTGCGGTCTGTCATATATACCTATATTTATATAGTTTGTCAAAGATATGAAATTGTTTCAAAATAATAAAAATATTCTTATTCGAAAGTTAAATATTTCTCCCTATTTCTTTGTAATAATTATTGATTATTTTTGAAATATCGGTTAATTAATAAAAATTATTATTAATAACGCTTGTTTACATCAAATTATTTATATATGTTTGCACCAAAACATGATTAGGAATGATGCATAAAAAGATTTCAAGACTCCTTGCTTGTGTGGCGATGGCAATCCCGCTGCAGGGCTGCAATGATGCCAAACAATTGAACAACAACTATATGTGGTTCGACTGTGAGGCCAATTACTCCACTTTGTCACATCCGGATTCCATCGATTTCTACTTGTCAAGATGCCAGGAAATCGGTTTCGACAATGTAGTCGTGGATGTTAAATCCATCATGGGCGAGGTCCTGTATGACAGCGCCATCGCTCCATACATGGGTGACTGGGAAGGAGTGGAGAGGAGCCGTGACTATGACATGATGCGATATTTCATCGACTACGGTCATGCAAAGGGGATGAAGGTGTTCGCTTCCCTGAATGTCTTCGCGGGAGGCCATAACTATTTCGACAGGGGCATCATCTATGGAGATCACGCTTCCTGGCAGAGCATATGCTACGAGAAGGGCAGGCTCGTTCCCATTTCATCTATCAAGACCAACTACAATGGCATGCTGAACCCTGCCGACCCTCAGGTGCAGCAGTACCAGCTGGACATATTGAAGGAATTTGTGACCAAATATCCTGATTGTGACGGACTTATATTTGACAGGGTCAGATATGACGGCATGACGGCTGATTTCAGCGACCTGTCCCGCAGTCTCTTCGAGGAATACTCCGGAATCAAGGTTGAGAACTTCCCTGAAGATATATTGAGCTGGTACGATGCTGACGGAAGACTCCGTGAAAACTGGGTTCCCGGCAGGCATTTCAAGAAATGGGTCGAGTGGCGTGCTTCCGTCATCCACGATTTCGTGGTAAAGGCCCATAGGGAGCTGAAGCAGATTAATCCGGACCTTGTGATTGGAGATTATACCGGTGCATGGTATCCGACATATTATCAGGTCGGCGTAAATTGGGCAAGCCGCGAGTATGACCCTTCGCAGGTGCCTGAGTATCAGGACTGGGCTACGGAGGATTATTGCAAGACTGGCTATGCTGAAGAGCTGGATGTCTATATGACAGGACTTTATTATTCCTTCATCACCAAGGATGACATTGACA
Source organism: Candidatus Cryptobacteroides sp. (assembly GCA_051870095.1). Classification (GTDB taxonomy): domain Bacteria; phylum Bacteroidota; class Bacteroidia; order Bacteroidales; family UBA932; genus Cryptobacteroides. The sequence continues at coordinate 2,425 of JBJEBN010000038.1, forward strand.
GGGCCACAGGTGTGGTAGGGCAGAGAAGCGAGGCCGGAATGGACAACAGTCTGACATATTGCTACAGCGTTGAAGGCGGAGCTGAGATTGCCAGGCAAATCACCAAGGGTGTGGTTCCGGTAATCGGTTCAATATATGTGGAACAGTATCTCGGTGATTTCACGCCTTTTGGCCCTGCAGTGGAACAGGCTCTCAAAAGTACCGACGGTGTCATGGTGTTCGACATCGTGCACCTCAACAAGCACCATCTTTGGGATGTCCTGGAGAAAGCCATGAACAATAAATGATAGCAACACTATAACTATATCAACAATGAAAAGATTCTTCAAGCATCTGCTTGCAGTCCTGATTCTTGTCTTGGGGGGGGCTTCCATCCTCAATGCCCAGACGCGTGTCAGCGGCAAGGTTACGGATGAAAGCGGACTGCCTCTTCCCGGAGTGGCAGTCATGGTAAGCGGTACTGGTACCGGTACGATGACCGACGACAACGGTTTCTATTCGATGTCCGGTCTGAAGAAAGGTGTGACCCTAGTTTTCTCGAGTCTCGGAATGGCTGAGCAGTCATTCGTCTGGGACGGAAAGCAGGCTCAGCTTAATGTAGTCATGAAGGAAGATGTGAATTTCATCGAGGAGACCATCGTGGTCGGCTACGGTACTCAGAAGAAGTCTTCGATGACGAGTGCCGTCTCCGCCATGAAGGGTGATGAACTCCTTAAAGCTCCTTCCACCAATGTGTCACAGCTCCTTGCCGGAAAGCTTCCGGGCATATCTTCCGTCCAGGAGTCCGGTGAGCCTGGTCTCGACCAGGCGTCTCTTCGCATCCGCGGTTCCATTTACGGAGCAAGCTATATCGTGGACGGATTCCCTGTCGAGAACCTCAATGACATCGACCCTGCCGACATAGAGAGCATCTCAGTGCTCAAGGACGGTGCTTCAGCTGCCGTATATGGACTCAAGAGTGCCGGCGGTGTGATTATCGTCACCACGAAGAGGGGAGCCTCAGGCAAGCCAAAAATTTCCTACAGCGCATCAGTGGGCGCTTCAATGAATGCCAATTTCCCTGAATTCATGGACGGACCGAAGTTCGCATACTATTATAATGTTGCCCAGATGATGGACCAGCTTGCCAGCGGTGCAATCGCAAGCGAGTCGGAATATGTGCCTTATTTCAAGAAATCCCAGGTCGAACTGATGCTCAATGACGACCCTTCGGACGGATGGGACAATGTGAACTACATCAAGAAGGTTTTCGGAACCGGACTTACCCAGAAGCACAATGTGACCGTTCAGGGTGGAACTGAAAAGACCAAATATTTCGCATCATTCGGCTACCTCGGCCAGAAGGGTAACATCGACAATTTCAACTATGACAGATTCAATGTCAGGGCCAACATCGATACCGAACTTGCACGCAACTTCAAGTTCACTCTTGGCCTTTCGGGAGTTCTCTCAAACCGTCGTACCCCGGCATTCAATTCGGGTGGAACCGACTCAAATTCTTATCTCGGAGAGACCGGATGGCTTTCAATCGCCAACCAGACCATCCAGATGCATCCGTATCTTCCTGAAAAATACGACGGCCTGTATTCTGCTTCGATAAAGAAGAATACATCCCTTCCTCAGAGCCCTCTCGCAGCGATATATGAGTCAGGCTACAAAAAGACAAGGGGCATGAGTGTATCTGCCAACACCTCTCTCTCCTACGAGCTTCCGTGGGTCAAGGGGTTGGTACTCAAGGTGTCAGGCGTGTTTGACTACGGTACGTCATACAACAAGAACCTGAACACTCCTTATGAGCTGATGGCATATTCAGGCGGCGCATGGACCAGAACCTCCGATCCTCGTGGAAACGGTTCCGGCGTTAACCTCGGTGAAGGCTCTTCGTATTGGCAGCAGCTCGTGGGACAGGCTTCCATATCTTATGCAAATTCATTCGGAAAGAACAATCTCGACCTTCTCGCCCTTGCGGAAATGCGTGATTACAAATCGAACAATCTTTCCGCCTATGTCAAGGAGATACCTTTTGCATCCCTTCCTGAACTCTCATACGGAAAGCCTGAACAGACTCCTGTGATGGGTTCAAGCTGGGCATCCAGGTCGGCAGGTTATGTTTTCCGTGCAAGGTACAACTACGATGAGAAATATCTTGCAGAGTTCACGGGCCGCGTGGACGGATCATACAAATTTGCCGGAATGCTCCACACCCGCTGGGGATTCTTCCCTTCAGGTTCCATCGGATGGAGGATTTCCAAGGAGGATTTCATGAAGAATGTCAACTGCATCGATGACCTCAAGATCAGGGCATCCGCAGGTCTGCTCGGAAACGACAATGTCTCAGAATATATGTTCCTCGCATCGTACGGTCTGTACGGCAGCAAAATCGTGTATCCGCTTTCCGGCGGCTCAATCTCATCCAATCCGGCCTACGGTCCTTCAGGAGTTCCTAACACAGACCTCAGCTGGGAGAAGACACTATCATACAATGTCGGATTCGACCTCTCGATGTGGGATGAGAAATTGGGCATGGAAGTGGATGGATTCTACAACTATACTTATGACATCCTGACCTATCAGTCATCCGGTTTCCCTTCATCAATGGGAGGATATTATCCTACATGGGTGAACCAGAATGCTCTGGATTCCAAGGGTATAGATATTCAGATTTCCCACAGGAACAAGTTCATGGCAGGCTCGCATCCGTTCTATTACGGCATCAGTGCAAGCCTCACTTATTCGAAGACACGCTGGCTAAAGTACAACGACGATCCGAACATCCCGTCAGGCCAGAAGAGGGTCGGAACGACCTATGGCACGTTCATGGCATGGCAGGCTGACGGGCTCTACCGCAGCGAAGAGGAAATCGACAATTCTGCATGGTACGGAACCCGTCCATGTGTCGGCGACATCAAGTATGTTGACATAAACGGAGACGGCAAGATTGACAATCAGGACAAGACCATCATCGGCCGTCCGAACATGCCTGAACTCACTTTCGGCCTTAACATCAATTTCGCATGGAACGGCATCGACTTCAACGCCCAGTTCACGGGCGGAGCACTTTTCGACGTATCCATGACCGGAACTTACTACAACGACAACGACGACAACACCATCTGGACCCAGACCTTCAAGGAGAACGCCAATTCGCCTCTCTACCTTGTCGAGAATGCCTACAGCATATACAATCCGGACGGCACATTCCCGAGACTCACCCTCGGAGGAACGGGCCATGGCGGCGACAACGGACTCTGCAGCACGTTCTGGATCCGTGACGGCAAATACATCCGTCTCAAATCGGCCCAGCTCGGCTACACATTCCCGTCCAAATGGATGTCAAAGGCAAGGATCGAGACTCTCCGCATTTTCGTGGAGGGACAGAATCTCTTCACCATCGACGGGCTTCCTGCCGGAATCGACCCTGAGTCCCCGGGCGTCAACAATGGTTACTACCCGCAGCAGCGTCTGCTGATGGGCGGTCTTACAATCACATTCTAATCAGGAGGACAGAAATATGAAACATATATCAAAATTCCTTATAGTTGCGGCCATGGTCTGCGGCGCGTCATGCACAAGCTATTTGGACATGACACCTACGGACCGCGTTTCCGACAAGGTCCTCTGGCAGACCACCGAGACTGCCGAGTACGGCGTCAACTACATCTACAGCTATGTGCTTGACATTTACGGTACCCAGTCCTCCTACGGATTCCTTACGGAGGCTCTTACGGACCAGTTCAAGTACGGCTCATACAATTATGTGTCCGTCGGTCTTATACCGAGCGAGTTTTCATACGGAGACGAGGTCACGATGACTCCGGGATATGTGGATGCATATATGGGAGTATGGGACATGCTCTACACTGCAATCCGCAAGACCAACCAGGGACTTGCATATCTTGAGGCTTATGGCACGATGTCTTCTGAAGACAAGGCCCGTCTGCGTGGCGAGATGCGTTTCATGAGGGGTTACATGTATTTCGAACTGCTCAAACGCTACGACGGAATAATCCTCTATGACGAAAATCTTGAAGCCATAGTGAAGGAGAAGGAACTGTCTTCACGCGAAAGCGGATGGGATTTCGTATATGACGACCTGCTCGCGGCTGCCGAGGTGCTTCCGTCACAGGCATCAGCAAACGGCCGTATAAACAAAGGGATGGCATGGGCACTCATGAGCCGCGCCATGCTCTATGCCGAGCGCTATGACAAAGTGAAGACTGCTGCTGAAGAGGTGGAAAAACTCGGATATTCCCTGGAGGATAGTTATGCCGATGCCTGGGGCAAATCCATCGCCGACGGCAACAACGAGGCAATCCTCCAGTACATATTCGACCGTACCAACGACGTGACCCACAGCTTCGACTTCTATTATACTCCGGGTGGCGACTACTATGCCCTGGGTGAAGCAGGAGGCGGATATGCCGCTCCTACCCAGGATATGGTCGAGTCATACGAACTTGCCTCAGGCGGATTCCCTGACTGGACTCCATGGCACGGGACCACGACAGCCACCCCTCCTTACGAGCTTCTTGAACCACGTTTCAAGGCTTCCATACTCTACAACGGGTCTCAGTGGAAAGGCCGTACGGTTGAGCCTTATGTTGGCGGACGTGACGGATTCTGCCAGTGGAGGATGGAACAGGAGCCTAAGGGACGCACTACCACCGGTTATTATCTTCGCAAGGGCGTTGACGAGGGCCATGACGTCATATCCCAGCCTGGAAGCGTTCAGCCTGTGACTGTCATCCGCTACGGGGAAGTGCTCCTCAACAAGGCCGAGGCATGCTACCGCCTTTCAGACGAGGCAGGGGCAAATGCTGCCGTGAGGGCTATCCGTGGCAGGGTTGGCCTTCCATATACTGACAAATCAGGAGCTGACCTTTGGACGGCTATCCGTCAGGAAAGGAAAGTTGAGTTTGCATATGAAGGCCTGTGGTATTGGGACCTTCGTCGCTGGAAAGTGGCCCACAAGGCTTATCCTGAAGGACTTACAGGCTATCAGCAGCATGGTCTGAAGATTACCCTCGACGAGGCTTCGGGAGAGTTCACCTACGAATATGTGTCTGTTGATGACAAGAACAGGAATTTCCCGGAGAAATTGTACACATTCCCGATTCCTCAGTCCGAACTCAGCAGCAATGCCAAGGTGGAACAGTACCAGCAGTGGAAATAATGCTTGAACCATAAATGATTACAATTATGAAACATAAATACAGTTTGATTGTTCTCTGCGCAATTGCCTTTCTCGCATCCTGCCAGAAGCCGGAATATGTGCTTCCGAATGTGGAGCGTCAGAGCATAACCAGCATATCTGCATTCTTCAATTCGGGTGACTACAACGGTCTGCTGCTTGCACGCTATGAAGTGAAGGAATTCCCAGCCGACGGCCGTTTCGTGATAGAAGTCCCTTATTATTATCCGGAGGAGTCCGACGACCAAACGACCATGTACATGACAAATGTGCGTGTGAAGGCCGAACTTGCCGATGATTGCCGGATTGATCCACCGTTGACCGTGTTGAGTCTCTACGAAGAGAACCATTTCACTTTCACTGATGCCAAGGGTGAATCTAGGCCGATTGTCATAACGGGAAAAAGGGTCAAGTCCGCAAATGCAACCCTCCGTTCATTCGTACTTGACAACCCTCCGATCGAAGGTTTCATAGACGACGATGAAAAGACTATCTTCCTTTTCACTACTGACGACCTGTCAAATTGCACGGCCTCGGCAACTGTAAGCGCCCATGCCAGCATATCCACGGACCTGCTGAAGCCACGCAATTACAACCTTCCTCAGGAAGTCGTGATTCTCGCTCCGAACGAAAAGGACGAGATAACATATACCACACAGAAGGCTATTCCGACCAAGATAGCCCACGGATTCAATGTGCAGTCTGTGCGCCAGCTCTTCAATTTCGAGCCTTCAAGCCGTATCGGTACTCCTGCCTACACGGCTGCGACAAATCCTTCAATTGCATCCGTCGAGGGTTATCTCGTGGTATGCATGGGCGATGGCTCGACTCCTATCTATCTCGACGGCCAGACCGGAGCCAAGAAGGGTGAGATTGTCCTCGGCAGTGCGCAGGCAGGTTCAATTGCAAGTGATGAAGCCGGAAACATGCTGATATGCAACCATATATCAGACGACCCTTATGCCGGAAAACTCTCTTTCTACAAGACGAGCTCCGTATCTTCTGCACCGACCCTCTTCTATGAGTATGAAGCTGAAACGGCTCTTCCTCGTGGAGGAAAGATGGAAGTGAGCGGCAATCTTGACGGCGATGCCATGATTACGGTCATCTATGAGGGCGTGTCAGGTATCACCGCTGCCCAGCAGTTCATTTCAATTAAGGTATCAGGTGGCTCTGTCGTTGAGGCCAAGGATATAAATGTGGCCGGTGCGGGACTGCAGTGGGGTTCAGTGCCTGTAAATGCCGGAGCTGTTGCTCCTGCATCCGGAAGCGGTGAGGATGGATGGTTCTATGCAACTTATGGCGGTGGTGCTCCGGTATTGGACTGGATACGTCCGGACGGAAGTCTCGGAATAAGCCGCACGACTTCCAATGGCGCAGCCTGGGCATGGAACGTGAACCAGCTTGACTGCAAGCATTACAACAATGCTGATTACCTTGCACTTCTCATTCTCAGCCATTTCCCTGCATGGGGCGTAGCACCTACACTCATTGTTTATGATGTCACCGACATGACCAATTTCAAGGGAGAATTCGATGCATCCGATGCCATCGTTGTCGGTACGGAAATCGAATGGTTCCAGTTCGTGAATGCCGCCGACACCAACTCATGCGGTGATGTGCTCATAGTTCCGTCAGCCGACGGCTACAAGGTTTTCATCTACTACCTTGATCAGTATGCCGGAGTGATTGGAGGATATGTTGCTGACTGTATAAAGAAAATGTGATGAAACGATTGCTTATATCTTTGGTGGCAGCCACAGCAGTAGCGTGTGGCTGCTCCACCGCTTCCTCTTCAATGCCAGACTGGCCGTGGGAGGAGGAACAGGACGGACCGGAAATCGAACCAAAGGAGGAATGGATAGACGTGACTGCCTTGTATCCTTCTCTTCCTGAGGGAATAACGATTGTCAACTGCAATTATTGCCTGTCTAAGCCGGCTTCGGTTTATATGGCAATAGCAGACCTTTCAAAGGTGAACCTGGATCTATGGTGCATCGACGACAGGGATATGGCAGGCAGTTCGGAGGCGTTCCGCACTCCTTCTCAGGTATATGAAGACGGAAAATATCCTGTTGTGATTAATGCAGGTTTCTTCTACGCAGACGGCGGAAAGTATTACAGCGCTTCGCTTGCAGTGCGTGACGGTGTCCAGCTCGCTCATAACATCAATTATGCTTCCGAGGATTGGGTCAAGATTTATTACCCGACAAGGGCGGCGTTCGTCAGAAATTCTGACGGCTCGTTCTCCGCATGCTGGAGTTATTACAACAATGGTGAAGCGACGACATGGCTCTATCCGGCTCCGGCACAGAACAAATGGGGCGAATCTCCTCAGCAGGCTCCTTCGTCTTCCTATCCGGAAGGCGCGGTGAAGATGGATACTGATTTTGCAATCGGCGGAGGTCCCGTGCTTGTGAAGGATGGCAAGGTAGTGGACAGCTATGTTGCGGAGCTTTTCAACGGTTCCACCGGTATCGCTCCGGATTCCGCACAGCCTCGTACTGCCGTAGGCTACATTCCTGAAGGAAAAGGCAAGATTATGTTCCTGGTGTGCGAGGGACGGCAGATGACCGAAGGTGTGGCAGGCTTCACTACCGGGGAGATTGCAGCAATCATGAAGGCTCATGGATGTACCGAGGCTATCAACCTCGATGGCGGCGGCTCCAGCTGCATGCTTGTCTGTGGTTCTGAGACCATAAAGGTGTCAGACGGAAATCAGAGGGCTGTTGCCAGTACGTTGATGATAAAATAAAACTGTATAATGACGATAAAACAAAATACATCCCTGATTCTCGCCGCCCTCCTGACGGCCGGCACGGTCTTCTTTGCATCCTGCGATAAGGGACCGTACGAATACCCATGGAATTCCGAATGGGACAAATACGATCCGCAGCCCGAACCGGAACCAGAGCCAGATCCTGATCCAACACCTGAACCAGGATTCAAAGGCAAGGCAAGGTATGTATGGGTGAGCTGCGAAGGAAACTGGGAGGAATATGCCAACGACCAGGCAAGAATCATAGAGGAAATCGGCAAAATCAAGAAATGCGGATTCACAGACCTTGTAGTGGACGTCCGCCCTACCAACGGTGGAGTGCTCTTCAAATCAACTTATGCCCAGCCTCAGACAAAAATGGACTGCTGGACCGACAGGGGTTATGTCTTCATAGACCGCACTGCAGATTTCGACTATTTGCAGACATTCATCGACGAGGGACATAAACAGGGACTCAGGGTAAATGTAGTGATCAACACCTTCGTGGGAGGATGTCTATGCCCTTATGGCCTCGGCTCCGACGGCATGCTTTTCAGCGACTCTTCCAAAAAGTCCTGGGCATCTGTGGTGAACACTTCCGAAGGCCTGAAGAATACGATGGATCTTCTGGATGACACCGTGGATTATGGAGCCAAGTTCCTTTCACCTGCAAATGCCGAGGTTCAGGACTATGTTCTCGGCATCATTGGCGACCTTGCGAAATACGATGTTGACGGTATCATCCTCGACCGCTGCCGCTTCGACGACTACAGCCTCCAGAGCGATTTTTCCGATGCTTCCAAAGCCGGTTTCGAAGAGTATATCGGTAGAAAGGTCACAGATTGGCCGGGTGAGGTGATGGAGCCTGGACAGGAAGCATTGAAGAAACCTGTCAGCGACATAACTAAGAAATGGCTGGAATACAGGGCCAAGGTTATCCACGACTTTGTAATGAAGGCTGCTGACAAAGTACATTCCATCAATCCTGAAATCAGGTTCGGATGCTATGTCGGAGGATGGTACTCAAGCTATTATTATTCAGGCGTGAACTGGGCGAGCCCGAAATACGATCCTAAGGCTGACGGGTATTACTGGGCCGGAGACAATTACAAGGACTTCGGATATGCCGACCATTGCGATTTCATGTTCATTGGAGCATATGCCTCGTCATCAAGCATCTACGGAAGCGGAGAATGGACCATGCAGGGATTCTGCAAGCAGGCGGCGGACCTCTTCAAGGGGGATGTACCTTTCAGCGGCGGACCGGACATAGGCAATGGCTCTGGATTCGAGAACGGTGGAAAGGGTTCCCTGATGCCTGATATCGTCGATGCCTGCATCAACTCCAGCACTGACGGCATGTTCTTCTTTGACCTATGCCACATCCGCATGTACGACTATTGGGATGACATCAAGAAGGCCTTTGACAAATATTTGGAAACCGTTGAATAGATCTCTCCATTCACTTCGCTCAGTTGAGATGACAAAATTCGAGCGACTGCAACTTGTCATTTCGAGCGACCGAAGGGAGTCGAGAAATCTGATTAATAAGACTATTTATAACAAAATAATGAAACCTAACGACTTCAAATCACTCGCAGCTCAATACAAAAGCGAACTGCTTGACAATGTCCTCCCGTTCTGGCTGGAAAAATCCCAGGACAAGGAATATGGGGGATATTTCTCATGTCTCAACCGTGACGGCAGCGTCTTCGATACTGACAAGTTCATCTGGTTGCAGGGCAGGGAAGTGTGGATGTTCTCGATGCTTTACAACAGCTTCGAGAAGCGTCCCGAATGGCTTGAGGCAGCGCGTCAGGGTGCGGAATTCCTGAAGAAATACGGTCATGACGGCAACTATGATTTCTATTTCTCCCTAACCCGTGACGGAAAGCCTCTCGTCCAGCCATACAACATTTTCTCAAACACCTTCGCATGTATGGCTTTCGCCCAGCTCGCCAAGGCTACCGGCAACCCGGAATATGCTGAAATAGCACGCAGGACATTTAACCGTATCCTCGAACGCCGTGACAATCCTAAAGGTCAGTGGCTCAAAGCATTCCCGGGTACACGTCCGATGAAGGATTTCGCCCTGCCGATGATTATCTGCAACATGGCTTTGGAGGTGGAGGACATTATCAATGACCCTCAACTTATTGAAAGGACTATTGATGAAAGCGTCCACGAAATCGTGGATGTGTTCTGGCAGCCTGACCTCGGCGTCATCCTTGAAAATCTCGCTCCGGACGGCAGCCTCGTTGATTGCTTCGAAGGCCGTAAGGTCAATCCTGGACATGACCTCGAGGCAATGTGGTTCCTTATGAACATCGGAATTCGTAGGAATGACAAAGCCTTGATACAGAAGGCTGTAGAAATCTCCCTCAGCGTAATCGAGTACGGCTGGGACAAGGAATATGGCGGAATATTCTATTTCATGGACCGCAAGGGTTATCCTACACAGGAACTCGAATGGGACCAGAAGCTCTGGTGGGTTCATCTCGAATCAGCCATCGCGATGATAAAAGGATATCAGCTTACAGGCAGCGAGAAATGTCTGGAATGGTTCCTCAAGCTCCATGATTATCTTTGGACTCATTTCAAGGATACCGAATACCCTGAATGGTACGGCTATCTGAACCGCCGCGGCGAAGTCTTGCTTCCTCTGAAAGGCGGAAAATGGAAGGGGTGCTTCCATGTTCCCCGTGCCCTGTATCAAATATATGTGATACTTGATGAAATAGCTTCAAGAAATTGACATCACTATAACCAACACATAAAAACAATTATTATGAAAAAGTTATCTTTGTTTGCAGCATTGGCTGTTCTGGCCATCGCATGTCAGGAGAAGGTCGATCCTGTCGTACCTCCTGAAATCAATTTTGCAAATCCTGATCTGGTCATTCCATATCAGGGAAGTGAGGATGAATCACTTAAAATCGAGTTCAAGGCAAATGTCGATTGGACTGCTGAACTTGACAATACTTATGATTGGCTTCAGCTTCTTCAGAAATCAGGAAGCGCTGGAGATGCCTCCATCACTGTTGTCGCTTCCAAAAATACTTCCAAAGAAGTACGTGGAGCAACCGTTACTGTAACAGCCGGTATTTCCGTCCTTCAGTTCAGCATTATGCAGGAAGGTGTCCCATATGTTTCAGTAGCACAGAACGAGGTCGTATTCGGAGTTGACGGCGGAAGCGAGGAGATTGCGATTTCTGCCAATGCAAAATATGTCTTCAACAATACTGATGAAGATTGGCTCAGCTGCACCATTGATTCCAAGAACGGTGTCTTGAAAATCAATGTTGACAAGAACGCTTCATACTCAGGACGCAGCACATCCGTTTCATTCGTGAACAATCTTGAAGGAATTTCTGAAACGATAGCAATATCACAGGAAGGACGTTCCAAGATTCTTTGGCAGAAGACTTATTCTGCAGACCTGTCAGCCATCACTTTGGGAGCAACCAACAGGCTCGTTGTCAAGGGTGACTACCTGCTTGTTGCTGCCGGAGCCAATGCCGTTCATGTCCTCAACAAGACTACAGGAGAGTATGTGAACCAGCTCACTCTTCCTGCCGGAGCAGATGTTTCCAATATGACAAGTGACGATGCTGGCAATATCATCATCGGAGCCGACGTCGCTTTTGAAGCTTCTGCTGAAGTATATTATGTTTCTGATATGTCCACCCTCACTCCTGTAAAGCTCCTCACAGTTTCAGGTGACATCTATGGTACAGGTCAGTCCAATATCAGAGTTGTCGGTGACGTTACAAAGAATGCTGCAATGACTATGATTGTCGGCGGTGCCCCTACTTACGGCGGTTCATTCTACTGGGTAGGATGGGACATTAAAGACGGAAAAGTAGGTGAAAGACAGTATGGAGAGATCCCGAGTGAGTCAGGTGAGGATATGTGGAGCAATCAGCAGGGATGTGTTCATCCTCTCGGAACAAGCCTCTCTCAGGGACTTGTAGCTACATGGTATCCTACAGAATCCATCAAGTATTCGCTCAATCCTACGTCAGATGCTCCATCTTGGGAATCAATTCCATTTGAAGATTTCGTTAACGGATGCAACTGCGCAATTGACATCAATACATTTGGAGGTAAGAATTACCTGTTCGTTGGCGTAGGATCTCACTGGAACTATTCTCCTTCAGGGTTCTATATGATTGATGTCACAAATATTTCAAGCCCTGAAGTTGCATTCTCATATAGCACCGGCTATATTGATGTAAATGGTAAGGGAGCAGCTGCCGACATCACAACGGAAGTCGTAGGTAACAAGATGAATATTTACTTTACTGACAATAATAAGGATGCCATTGTCGCTGTAGAGATTCAGTAGAATGGGAATGTGCAGGGCCTGGCCCTGCCATTCTTTCGCTTGCACTCAAGTGACTTCGTCGATTACGACCAAGCGAAGCACCATCCTCTGTCATTTCGACCAAGCGAAGCGCGTGGAGAAATCTTACTATAAGAATCCTCCACGCGCTTATTATATTCCATATGTCTTGTCTATCGTACCAGTTTCCTGATTGCCAGATTGGTAAGGAATCCCATTGCAAGACCTAGCAAGATTCCAACCATGGTTCCAACGATGACATCCCCGAGGAAATGTTTCCCGACAAATATCCTGCTGATTGCCACCATGAATGCCCAGAAAAGCATCCACCATGTATAGAACCTGATCCACCCTTCCGATTTGTCCTGAACAGGGGATGAAACCCTTCTTATGTCCCATCCTCTGCCTGCATGTCTGCGGAATGGCATGATGGTGCATAGCGCTATGCTGAATGAATTGGCAGCATGAGCCGAGAAGAAACTGAACCCTCCGCCCGTTTCCAGAATGTGCAGCCCTCGTTCCACCATCGACGGGTCATTCACAGGACGTATTCTCTGCGCCCAATGCTTGACAATGTTGGCGAACTGGTCGCACAGCACGATTGTCAGCACTACACCTGCCAAAACCACGAGTGTCTTTTTCCAGCCCAACTTCCACAGCATCAGCGCAACGATGCCCTCATACATGGGAATCCAGACCAGCTTGTTGGAGAAGAACCACATTATCGGGTCTGTGAAAGCCGAATGGAAACCGTTGATTGCCAGGGTCAGCTCCTGGTCCAATTGTTCGAGATATGCAAGGTCCATGATCATTTGGTTTCAGGAAGAATTTGTGCATTCACATCACCCGGGAAAAGAACCACAGGCCCATCCTCCGCTTTCTCGTCGTCCCTGTGAAGCGCTTCCCAGAGCATGTCCTTAAGTTCTTTTATGCCCTCACCGGTGAATGAAGAAATGAATATATGAGGAATGTCATCCGGCAACTGCTCTTCTATTTCAGCTTTCAGTTTCCCGTCAAGCATGTCGGACTTGGTCACTGCGAGCACCCTGTCCTTCACAAGCAGTTCAGGATTGTATTCCTTCAGCTCGTTCAGCAGAATCTCATATCCTTTCCTGATATCATCCTCGTCTGCAGGAAGCATGAACAGAAGGATGGAGTTGCGCTCGATATGGCGCAGGAACCTCATTCCGATACCCTTGCCTTCGTGTGCGCCCTCTATGATTCCCGGGATGTCTGCCATGACGAATGACTTGTCGTCGTAGTAGCTCACGATTCCGAGATTAGGCTCCAATGTGGTGAAAGGATAATCCGCAATCTTAGGCCTTGCCGCCGACACCGTTGACAGAAGAGTGGATTTGCCTGCGTTCGGGAAGCCCACGAGTCCCACATCGGCAAGCAGTTTCAGCTCAAGTATGAACCATCCTTCCTCATAAGGCTCACCAGGCTGGCTGTAGCGCGGCGTCTGATTGGTGGCCGACTTGAAATTGTTGTTGCCGAGACCTCCGCGGCCTCCCTTCACGAGGATTCTCTCCTCATACGGCTCCACCAGCTCGAACAGCACCTCTCCTGTCTCCGCATCCTTGGCCACGGTTCCCAGAGGCACATCCAGGTAGATGTCCTCTCCGTTCTTTCCCTTCATCAGCTGCCCGCTTCCGGCCCCTCCGTGCTCCGCCATGATATGCTTGCGGTATTTCAGATGGATAAGGGTCCAGAACTGCGGGTTAGCCCTCAGTATGATATGTCCCCCTCGTCCTCCGTCACCTCCGTCAGGACCTCCCTTTGGAATATATTTCTCCCTCCTCATGTGCGTAGACCCCGCACCCCCGTTCCCCGAACGGCAATATATCTTCACATAATCAATGAAATTGCTGTCTGCCATAACTTTTCGTTTAGAATCCCGCAAAGATAGTGAATCTTTTCGATATCCATATTTTTCGGGGTTCTTCCTTGACTCCAATGGAGTCTATGTTGTTTTTCTATTTTTCTTTGCTGAGTTGTTCTTCCAGCAGGCGGATGCGCTTGGTCAGTTCTTCTACGGATGGGAGT
>JBJEBN010000039.1:0-3060 GCA_051870095.1 Candidatus Cryptobacteroides sp.
GGCTCAGAAATCACACTTTCACGCAGAAACTCTTGGCAGTTTGCGGAATTGAGGACTATCAAAATTTTTACATTTATAAAAATTTTGTGAGAGTATGATAGCCGTTCGCTATCGCTCACTCTCACGATGATAATCAATGGATTGAGCGACTCGTGCTTTTGGGTCCAAGGTATCTCACCGTACGGCGTATCAGGCTGAGCATCTGTTCGTTCCAAACATTGTTCCCCGGGATGTGACGACGGAAGTTACCTTGCTGGTCCTCGGTAAACGACGTAATTGCATCGTCTGTCAATGTAACCCTTCCCCTTTCGGAAATCGTGAAAATATCGTCGCCTTCCACGGCATTGATCACTGTAAGAGGATCCCACATTCTCTGCCACGGATCAGCTGTGCAATGCCGGAAGATTTCGTTTATCGGGTGCCCCGGAGCAAAGTCTTCCTGAACCTGCTGCGGAGTATAATCTATCATCTGTCCGACCTCTGTCGGTGACATAATGACATCCACATCATCAGGCCATAAATTGAAGAATTTCTTAGCGAACGGGAGGCCCTGCGAGAAATTGTAATCAGGTTCCGCAGAGCCGCCGAAAGCCCCTCCCATCATATAGATGCATTTCACCTTCCTTCGCACAAGTTCCACTCCTGACAGTTCCGAACATTCGTCCGGACCGGATTCCAAAAGCTGCGAAAGTGCGGTCAGGAAACCGATGCTGCAAATCACGACAGAATGGTCATCAGAACTGGCAAGCAGCTGTCTGTAAAGCACATACCCGTCGGGGAGCTCTGACATCTCACGGCCTGATGTACGGAAAAGCGGCTTGCCGTCAGAGTCACGATAGCCAGCCATGTCGCGGTAGTCTATCCATACCGCCGGGTCAGGAATCCCTTCCCTGACCAGAGCGAGGGGAAGATCCGGTCTGCCATAAAAAGTATTGACGACATCCGCCACAGATGCACAGCCCTCCCCCATCCTGTCCACTACCGTTCCAAGGAACCGGCATTTACCCTGCTGCTCATAGACATGAAGCATCGCCAATGCGATAAGGTCATCGTAGGAACTGCCTATGTCGGTGTCCAGGATTATCTGTGGCACCATAGTATCTCCTCCGCCTCCTTCCAGATTGCATGAAACGAGCATCATTCCTGCGGACAGGATTGAAAGGAACATGTTGCTGGTGGTCGTCATTATTGCTACTCTATCACAAATCGTTTAATAGCATTGTGTTTGTCTTCGTTCTGGGCGAGGACATTCGGCTTGAAGCGGGAGGCATCCTGTCCGGTCTGTCCGAGGATGTATTCCTTGAACTGTGAGAATGAATTCTGAACAAGGCGGTGAGTTACCGGGGCATGGAGACGGAAACTGTCGCGTTTTGCCTTATATTCGATGTTCATCTTCTTGATGTTTTCGTCCACCATGGCTGTGAATGCTTCGGCCCGCTCCTGAGTTACTGATTCATCCTCGAACTCGTAGTAGAAGTCATAGCGGCTCTCGGAAAGGTCGGCATATCCGGCAAAGTAATTGAGTTTCAGTCCGGTGGATTCCGATGCCTGATTGACGGCATTGATGAACTGGCCTTCATACAGTTTCTCGCCGGTGATGGTCACGATGCCGTTGACTTTCTGCACCATGTGGATCCGGGGTGTTTTGCAGAAAGGCGATGCTGCCTCGACTATATCGTTCATATTGTATCGGTAGAGGCCGCTGAATGTGGTTACGAACGGACAATACTTCTCCCCTGCAACGAGTTCGTCAAGCTGATAGAACGGAGCGTCTGGGTCGTCGAATTCTTCCGCCTTCTTGAACTCATAATAATGAAAATGAGGGAAGAGAACAGTCTCTATGCTGTCGTCAATCACGAGGCCGGCACGGCATTCGGATGAAAAATATGCGAATTCCTGATGAAGCATATCCTCCGGGAATGATCCTTCAAGCTTGTCGAGGTAGATTCTGGTGTTGCCACATTTCCATGTTGTAAGCAACTGAAGATTAGGCCAATAATGTTTTGGGAGCACCTGGCCGTATTTCCTCTTGAGTTCACGGAGCTCTTCTGCCCTTTCTGGATTTGGCTTCAGATACGGGGCGCATGCCTTTCGCACATCCTCCGGTACATCAACCTTGTCGCTGATGGTACCGTTCTCGATATCCTTCACATACTCGTCATACCAGAAATCGACATTCTTCTGCATCTCGACCATGGTTGACGGGTTGGCTGTTACGACAAGAGTTGTGTTGCGCTCAATTCCCATACGCATAATCACATAATTGCGGGCAGTGTAATCCTCGATATTGAAAATCTCCGAAGGAGAAACATACAGTTTCTTTACGAAACCGGGACAGTTTTTCTGGGTGAATCCGGAAACCGATCCATAGATGGTTCCGTCAGGCGTGTATCCTTCAATCTGTTTTCCGACAATGGATACAATGTAGCCCTGATATACTTTCGGCCTGTTCTTGATGAAGTTGAACAACCATACCTTGTTCATTTTCCCATAGATATTTGAAAGGTATGCCTGCGAAATCGGTATCCATTTGGGCTCGCCGGTTGAACCTGAAGTGGTGGCGTAGAGGACAGGCTTTCCTTGGAAAAGGACATCTGACTCTCCGTTTTTCATCCTGTTTACATAAGGCCTGAAGTCTTCATAATCAGTGGCTTTCACCTCCTCCTGATATCTTTTGAACAGTTCATCGGCATTGGTAGCTTCGAGTATGTATGAGAATCGATGCTCCTTGCCGAACACGGTATCCTTGCCGTAATTCAAAATTGCCCTGAGGCATTTCTCCTGTGATTTGCGAGGGTCGCGGCTTGCCTTTTTAAGTTTGAGATACTGGATTCCTCCGGCTGCTCCGAGCAGGAAATTCGGAACGAATGCTGAATGTTTGTCTTGATTCAGTTTCATGATTTCAGTACAGTATTTTAATTATTTACTCAAGTTTCGCAAGTAATAACTTATTATGGTCCTGAGGGTTGTACAGCTTGCGAAACTTAAATTTATTATGATATTGCACAATGATTCGTTAAATATTTAACAATTATATAAATTTCAATTACTTACGAATAC
>JBJEBN010000040.1:0-16258 GCA_051870095.1 Candidatus Cryptobacteroides sp.
GTCAAATAGATTTGTCATTTCGAGCGAAGCCCTAAGGGCGAAGTCGAGAAATCTGAAAATATAACAAATAATGAAACCAAACGAAGTAAACAAATGGCTGTTCGAGGTCCAGCATCCTGCCAAGGGAGACAGGAACATCGTAGAGCTTGGAATGGTCGAAAACATTGACATACAAGGCAACAAGGTAACAGTCACCTTGTCTTTCAGCAAGCATCGTGACCCTCTCGCCGAATATCTCATCGGTAGCACCAAGGCGGCGGTGATACGGAATGCGCCTCAGGGAACCGAAGTGGAAGTGAAGACGGTGGTCCGGGAAGAAGCCCCGAAGAAGAAGGTCGGCCTTGACCTCGGGCTTGAAGAACTCGCCGGGGTCAGGCATATCGTCGGAATAGCATCAGGAAAGGGCGGAGTAGGAAAATCCACAGTGGCGGTGAACCTTGCCGTGGCCCTCGCCAGGCTCGGTTACAAGGTTGGTCTGGCCGATGCGGATGTCTATGGCCCGTCCGTTCCGAAAATGACTGCGACTGAAGGACTTATGCCGGATGCTTTCCAGGAGGGGGAGAAAGAGGTCATAGTGCCGTTGGAGAAATACGGGGTGAAATGGATGTCCATAGGATATTTCGCCCAGCCGGAACAGGCCCTGATATGGAGAGGTCCTATGGCCTGCAACGCTCTGAAACAGATGATTCTGCAGGTTCGATGGGATGAACTCGACTTCCTGCTCATAGACATGCCTCCGGGAACAGGGGACATTCATATAAGCCTCGTGAACGACATTCCTATGGAGGGGGCGTTGATTGTCACCACTCCTCAGGATGTGGCTTTGGCTGATGTGGAGAAAGGTGTGAACATGTTCAGGAACAAGAATGTGGACAAGCCGATTTTCGGACTTGTCGAGAATATGGCCTGGTTCACTCCGGAGGAACTGCCTGACAACAGATATTATATATTCGGACAGGGCGGAGGTGCAAGGATGTCGGAGAAATACGGCATACCTCTCCTTGGACAGATTCCTATCGTGCAGAGCATACGCGAGGGTGGCGACAACGGGGAGCCGGCTGCGCTTTCAAGCCGTCCTGACGGAGTGGCTTTCCTGGAGCTGGCGCAGAAACTGGTGGAAGGCCATTTAATTGATATGAAATAGGATGACCAATATTGGTCATCCTATTTGCGTCATATGTCCTATCTGAGCGATTCGTACCATTCCTTTATGATATAGAAGGCTGATTTCTTCTGTCCTTGCTCAGAAACAAGTCCCTTCCTGTTGAAATCGTCCTGGATTCCAGAAAGGGCCCGGCGTGGAGAACGGAAATCCTTGAGAACCCATGGAGTTGTTCCCGAGAAGCCTGGCATCCTTTCAGTCATCATCTCAATGTTCTGACGGTAACAGTCTGCCATGTACTCCTCTGTGAATCTCTCCGATTTGTCTCCATGGAACCCGTAGAGTGCACCGGCTCCGAACTCTGAAATGAAAACAGGCTTCTCCTCCGGGAAAATCCAACGGGATGTTGCACATATATCGGAAGTGCCTGTGTACCAACCCATATATTGGTTGAAACTTATGAGGTCAACTTTCGATATAAGCGGATCATCAACAGTCCACAGACCGTCCTCTATCTTTTCTTTTTCCATCGCGGCACTCACCAGACGGGTCGGATCAAGCTCTCTTGCCCTATCTATCAGCTTTGACAGGAATACCAGCCTCTCGTCAGAAAGAGGTGTTTCGTTGGCAACGGACCAGATCACCACATTAGCCCGGTTGATATCCCTGGTTATCATATCGGTAAGCTGCTGTTCAGCATTGGCATAGGTTTCCGGATTAGTCCAGGATATCGTCCAATATGCCGGAATCTCAGACCAGACCATGAATCCCATCTCCTCAGCCAGCCTCACCATCTGTTCGTTGTGAGGATAATGTGCAAGACGGATGAAATTGCATCCGAGTTCCTTTGCCCATCCAAGGAGGATGCGGTCTTGCTCAACAGAGACGATGCGGCCGTTACTGTACGGTGCCTCTTCATGGATGGAAACGCCTCGGCAAAAAACCTTCTTCCCATTCAGAAGTATGTCCGTACCACGGGTTTCGATGATCCGGAAACCTATACGGTCAGAAATGGCATCTTCCCCACAAGTCAAATCCACATCATACAGTTTGGGATTCTCCGGCGACCAGAGGTCCGGTTTCGCCTTGACACGGAATTCGGCATGACCGTCCGCATCCGTATTCACGGTAGTGGAAATATTCAGTTCCGGGATGGACAGCCTGACAGCCTGGCCAGCCGCCGCGCCATCGACATGGACATAGCCATAGATGCTTCTGTAACTTTTGTCAAGCTGGACGGAATAATCCCTTATGAAAGACTTCGGAGTCTGCACAAGATAGACGCTTCTGGTAATTCCACCGTAATTCCACCAGTCACAGTTGTCTGTCGGTATTCCATCCTTGTCCCTGGTGTTGTCAACCATGACGACAAGTGAATTCTCCCCATCCTTGATTCTGTCGGTAACCTCAATATTGAAAGGGGTGAAACCTCCCTTATGACGACATATCTTTTCCCCGTTGAGTGCTACTACGGCATCATAGTTCACCGCCCCGAAATACAAGAAGACCCTTTTGTCTGATGATGGGGAAAAGGTGAACTTGGTACGATACCATAATTTCCCTTCATAATAATAAAGCTTGTCATCCTGTGTATTCCAATCACCCGGGACATTGAGGCTTTGGTTCCTGTCGAAATTATATTCTATCAGCTTGGTCCTGTCTTCATCAAAACTTTTATCGGCAAAAAAAGTATCCTCTACCGGATTTGGTACAAGACGGTAACTATAATAGCCGTTCCCATACGGGTCGACAATATATTTCCATTGTCCGTCAAGAGTTATGCAATCCCGGGATTGAATGTTGATTATCTGTGGGTAAGGAGCTACCTCTCCCGGCACCTCACCGCTATATGCAGCCTGAGCTGCACAAAGGACGGCGACAAGCGATGCCATCATCAATTTTATCCTATTCATGTTTTTCTGTTTTGAATCCAAGAGCCTCTATATATGAGGCGTTGACACTACATTCTTCAAATATAACCGATTCCAGATATTTGTCCAATATTTCCCTGCACATTTTCTGGTTGGGTCTGTTTTCCCTGATGGACGCATAGTTTGATCTGTCTGTTTCAAGGAATCTGGCAATGATTTCCCATCCTTCCGGTTTGGATATGCTGACGAATGTCCGTGTCGCATCCAGCCGTTTGTATGTCCAGAACGTCCACCCTATGCCACTCTCATCCAATGCTTCCCTGAAATTACGGACCCAGTCGTCGGTGTTTTCTCCCGTCTCCCCCATATACATGGGTTTTCCAGAGGTTTCCATGAAGTTTACGAATCCTTTGACTGAACCCTTTACAGGTGGGCATTTGTAGATGTGGCAGGAATACATCATGTTATCGTCAAATGTGAAATCGTCATAGACCTTGAAATTGGTGTTCCATTGTGCTCCTGCAAGTATTACGATATGTTTCCTGTCATACTGCCTGATCTCCTTTACCGTGCGCTTCATCAGAGGCTGAAGTTCAGAATTCAGCTCTTCCTTGTCCTCGAAATAATGAGCTATCGGTTCATTCATGAGGTCATATCCGAGGATGACCGGTTCATCAGCATAATGTTGCGCAATCCTGCCCCATATCGAGATGAACAGCCTCTGTGCATCCGGCTCACGGAACAGCCACGGATAGCCATAGGAATCATCGATGTTGTCTCCGGTCTGGCCTCCTGGGCAGTCATGCATGTCCAGGATAAGCCTCAATCCATATTTGCGACACCAGCTTACAGTCCGGTCAATGATTTCAAATCCCAGGTTTGCATCGGTGGAACCCATGTATCTGTCCTCCGTAAAGAGTTTGTAATGGAATGGCAACCTGAGTGTCGTAACACCTGTGGAGGCGAGGAACTCAATATCCTTTTCGGTTATATAGTTGTCAACGAACCGTTTCCAGAAACTTTCCATATACACGGGCCCTACGAGTTGCGACAGACCTGCATTTATGGTATGCCCGGAGTTCGCGCTCTTGGGGAATTGGAACAGATATCCTTCCGGATTGAGCCAGTTGCCAAGGTTGGTACCGCGTATCTCGAACGCGGTACCTTCCTCTGTTTCAAGAGATGTTCCGGAGGTCCTGATGAACGGCAGATCGGGCTTTGCAGAGCAGGATGCCGCCATCAGGACCATAACCAGTATCTTCAAATATCTACTTGACATAAATCTCGTTGTTTGGATTAATGGAAGCATAGTAGCTGCCTAATGATGTGATTGCCCCCTCTGAATTGAAGAAACGTGATGAGATCAGGCCAATCATGGTCTCGGAAGCACATCCAAACCAAGAATAACGGAAGACCTCATTCATCTGCTCGTAGGCAGGGAGAAGGGTACTCATCTGAGACAGTACTCTTTCTTCGGTATAGCTGTTATAGCCATTGTTCTTGGCATTGTCATCCCTTGGTGCAAATTCCGTTATCCAGACTTTCTTGCCATATTTGTTGTAAACCTCACGGATGACGGACTGGTAATTCTGGGTGCCGATGCCAGCATACATGTGTACTGCCACATAATCGCATCTCAAGCCTCTCTCCTTCACCCCGGCCATGAACTCATCCAGCCATGTACGGGTAGGATAGGAAGGCGCAGGGCTTACCAGCTTGATTCTGCTGTCAAGGTGCTCACACAGGAAAGCCCATTTATCCAAAGCATCGGAAACTGACATGTTGGATTCCTCCTTCAAATCTGGCTCATTGAAACCAAGGACATAGAAAATCTTGCCTTCTTCGTACAATTTGTTGATTTTGTCACAGTTGGCTTCAGTAACGGAAGAAGCTCCCCAAAACATAGGGACAAACTCGACGCCGGAAACAGATGTTGACGGCTCAAGTCCCCAGGTGTAGTACCAATTGGCTTTAAGGTCAACGAGCCGCTGTCCGAAATCCATGGTGGAGGTGCTCTGACATACGCCACGTTTTGCCTTCGTCGCTCCGGAAAGGGACTCCTCCGGTTTGTTTATATCCTCCGGAAGGTCCGTTATCATCTGGGCCTTGGTACAGGAAACCAGCGTCAGCAGGATTGCTATTGTAGTTGATAAGTTTTTCATTTCAAATTTCATTTATTTATTAATGAATCATCGCATCCGACTTTTTTGAGAACAGGTGCCGAGGTGGCATTGTCCCAAGACCATATGTCCACGAAGTCATATCCGAGTGTCTCGAAATCACTTTGGGTCATATTCTTCTCTATGCCGTCCTGACCATAGGTATCTGTGGCGAGCGGACGGTAATCCGTGTCATCTGAATACTTTATGCCCCAGCGATAGTTGTTGGTGGCGGTAATATCCGCAGACGCTGTCCCATAGATGGCAAATCCATCAGCCTGGATGGTCGTGTTCATCACATGGCATGCTGTCGTAGTCGGCGCATTTCCGTTCTTGACATTGATTATGCCGGCCGTATATGAAGAGCCCTTCGGATTGCCTGTAATCCTTGCACCGACAACAACGCAGCGTGTCACATCACCTTTGGCAGCTGCAGACACTCCGGCAGCTGCAGCTGTACTGCTGGATGCAACGGAAGTCGCCTGGACAGATCCGCTCACATAACAATCGCTTACCGATGGACATACCCCACCGATTCCTCCGACTGCATTGCCACCGCTGACACTACCGGTAAAGGCTGACTTCTCTATGGTAAGACCTCCAACATAGACACCGGCTACCGTAGAACCCTGAAGAGCACCGAAGATGCCTCCAATCATATTGGAACCTGTTCCAGAAATATTGATCTTGGCTGATACAAGACAGCCGCTGATGATATCGTTGGAATTCTGATTGGTATTTGTCTTACGGCCAAGTATTCCTCCGACCTTGGTAAGATTGACGCTTGATGTCACTTGTCCGGAAACCGTCGAATTCGACATTTTTATGTTATTGGTTGCCTTTATTACTCCGACAAGACCACCATAAGCGAAATTGGTTCCGCTTATCGTCACATCGACATCCACATAGCAATTGTCAATCAATGCCTGTCCAGATGCCTGTCCGGCTATGGACGAAAGGCCTGTATCACCGGCGGAAGCTCCCTCAGGAGCAGCAAGGGCACCGGAAACCGCAACTGACCGTATCGTACCGGAAAGGTTATTTGCCACAATCCCGCAATTCGTCTTCCCGGCTGTAACATTGACACCTTCAAATCTGATATTCTGTACTGAACCTGTCAAGCTTGCAGCAAACGACGAGTCAAGACCTGTAACAGTGTGGCCGTCTCCATCAAGATGGCCGGAGAAATCCCCAATGGACTCCCAACCGGATACAACAACATCTGAAGCAAGTTTCACATACGCACCTGGATAGGAATGAAGGGTCGCAGTGAACTGGTCAGCATCCATAACCACATAAGGGTCGCCCTCAACACCTGTTCCGGATTCATACATGTTTTTAGATGTGACTGACATAGTGCGCGCAACAGCTCTGACCTTGTCGGACAGACTTACGACAAACGAGATATTTCCTGCAGAGAATGTCCCAGTCTTGACGACGGTGAATTCCCCTGTCGCATCGTCATAGCTCCATTGGGTTCCAGTGTCACCGGCATCGAATTTCACGGACACACCCTTTGTCACGAGCCCGAGATTGTCAGAATAACTTCCCGCTCCCATTGGAATGTTGACGATTGAAGGCACTTCCAAGAATTCTATGACATTGTCATCCTTGCCATTGCCTGCAGCGACCTTCGAGGCTACGAAATTGACTCCTTCTACTTCCACTTCAGCAGTATTCACATCTATCTCCGCCTCACTCGATGCAGCGGCAGCGGCAACATAGTTGCGCCCTTTCACCGAGCCTTTGACAGCAAGATTCTTGATTTCAGCTGTTGAGGACACGAACGCGAACAATGCGACATTGTCTGACCCTGGGCTGTCTATATTCACAGTCAAGGCATGGCCGGCACCATCAAGTCCGCCACAGAATGGATTTGCAGCAGTGCCTATTGGAGTCCAATTCTCTGCAGCGATGTCAGATGCAAGTCTGAAATATGAACCAAGGCCATATTCGAGCTTGGAAAGTTCCTGGCTTGTTGACACTTCATAAGGATCGGACTTTGTTCCCGTTCCCGAAGAAAATGCCGTAAGGCTGATATTCCTGACCTGGACAGGTCTTGCTCCGAATGATGCAGTCAGCTGAATGGTACCTCCGATGAAATTCGGAGATGGTTTCAGGATCACCTTTCCGACCCCGGTTTCAGGATCTGACACGATCTGTACCCTGAGACCATCTATGGATTCTGATGTTTCAGTCACGGAAGCCATCGTCGGTTCCACGGTAAAAGATATTTCCGTGTCTTCATTCAACGACTTTATCTCGGAAGCATCACACGAAAACACAATGGTTCCAGATGGATCCAGGTCTTCAATCACCGTTATTTCAACGCTTGAAAGATATTTTTTCCCTTTGTAATCCACAGATAACTGCAAGAAAGTGGTTTCACAACGCAAAGGGGTACCTTCAATGGTCAAATAGACCTCACCTGAGGCTTCCTTCAGTTCAACAGACTGTTCAGGAATGGATAGCCCATTCTCTTTCGGAGCGCTGAAAACGGCAGATCCACCGTCAGCCCCTTCGTATGGCACCATGATCCGGCAGGTTTCCGCCAGAGCGACACCTTGAACATAACTTCCTTCTGCATAACAGTTTTCAGAATCTATGACAAGGGCGTCCAGATAGAAGGACTTTTCATTTTTTTCGACACAGCCCAGCAACAGCATGGAGGCGAATGTCAATATCAAGTAGTTTATGCGTTTCATATCTTTCTTGTCTTAATCTTTTGACCATATCCATTCAATAGGTTCATTCCCTGATGGAGTGTCTTCCGTACGGAGAATAATCTGACGCAACGATTTGCTTCCATTGATCGTTGACCACATGAATATTTTCATATGGGTCTCGGATATGGCTCTGATTTCATATTGCGTATCCCAACCGCAGAAATAGAACAGGTATCCACCATGGCCTGATGATGTGGACGGGAATGAAATGTAATAACTGCCGGATGACTGGCTCAGGCTCCAGCCCATTTTCTGAGGAGGCGTACATGATATGATATAATCATTCGTCGTAGCCTTGTTGTAGGATGTGGCGTTCCAGGCGGCATCATTGACAAGGGACATTGCTGCGGTTTCATTGTTCAGCGCAGAACTTTTGCCATTGTTGACATATTCAAAGGCCTGCCCCTTTTCTACGTTCAGGATGAATGTCGCTTTGTCATCATAGATTTCACATCCGTCTTTGGCATCAGGTCCGGCACCCCACCATTTGTCCGCGACATTGTTTGGATTGAACAGGGCAATATGGTCCTGACGCGCATTGTCGAGCATCCAGGTTTTCCCTTCCCCTCCGATTTTTCCTGCGACATATTCATACATAGGGTCATCAAGGAGATACAGATTCTCAGTCGTCACGCGAATCTTGACTGAGACATCATTCGCCCTTCCATTTGCCGCATAAGAGGTCATGGTGACGGAATATGTACCGGCAAACGGATATGACGCGACTACTTCGTTGACACCGGAAGCGGTAGTCCCATTGCCGAGGTCCCAGAAACAGATTATATCCGTTCTGTTTGACTGGAGAAGATAGGTATTCTGAACTTCACACGGAGTAACGATAATCTTCACATCCGTTACCCTGTCCTCATCAAGGTGAGGTCTCGGTTCAACCGTACAGGCTGCCAGCAGGCAGACTGACATAATGATATGCAATATATTTCTTTTCATCTTTCTCGGAATTTATCAATAGCCAGGATTCTGGACCAAAGAGTTCTTGGACTGGGTAATATCATATTGAGGTATAGGCATAAGTCCTTTCTTTGCAGAATCGTAAACCACCTCATAATCTCCTTCTTCTCCATTTGTCAGGATGGATGCCGCCACAGTCTCTCCCTGCCTGAGGACATCCCAGTAACGATGCCCTTCCAATGCGAGTTCATAAAGCCTCTCATCAAGGATCTTCCCAAGTGTGAGGTCTGCAACCGTTCCGGCGGAACCTGTTCCAAGAGCCCTCTCGCGGACCTTCGCATAATAGGAATGTGCCTTGTCCTTCGCACCGTATCTGAACTCCATCTCACTTGC
The DNA here is from genome assembly GCA_051870095.1 of Candidatus Cryptobacteroides sp. Taxonomy (GTDB): domain Bacteria; phylum Bacteroidota; class Bacteroidia; order Bacteroidales; family UBA932; genus Cryptobacteroides. Next base: position 9,161 of record JBJEBN010000040.1, read on the forward strand.
CATCAGCAGGACATCAGACCATCTGATTGCAGGGTAATTGTTCGGATAGTTCAATTCACGGGAGCCAGAAGTTGCATTATTGGCAACAAGCGGAGTGAATTTCCTGCAGAAATACCCTGTATTCTGGAATCCTTCCGTATATTTCAGTCCTTCACCATCATTGTCTCCTTCCGCGGGATTGGCATTGATTATGGTCGCCCATCTGCGTGGATCATCCTGGCTGTACGCTTCAAAAAGTCTTTTGGCAACCGGCGCGAAGGACCATCCTGCCGCATAAGGGGCGGATACATCCCTGATTCCCCAAAGAATCACCGCCTGATTTCCTGTACAACCTTCACGATTGGACCAATCACCCCATTTGGAAAGACTTGAATACTGAATGGTGAAAACTTCTTCCGAGCAGTTTTTGTTCGCGACATTCCAAAGAGGGGAAACTCCTGATGTAGCATCCTTCGCATATGCATCGGCAAGAAAGGAATAATCAGTGTTGTCCGCTACTTCTTCTACCATCGCTATCATTTCGGATGCCGACACTCCTGGCAATTCTGTCTGCGCATAATAACCTGTATAATACAGCCATACGCGGCATAGCAGCGATTTCGCGGCATCTTGGGTCACCCTTCCTTTCAGTTCAAGAGGGACCATAGGGGACGACACATACATGGCTGAGGTGCCATCTTCCTTCACGGCATTGATTGAAGCCAGGAGGTCTTCTGCAATTTGAGCATATACTTCAGAAGGGGCTGCCTGTACCTGCGCATAGTCGGCAGGTGAGAGTGATTTCAGAATCAAAGGGACGTTGCCGAAAAGTCGGACCAAATCAAAATAATAATATGCACGGAGGAAATGACATTCCGCCTTGTACATGGCTCTCAGGTCTTCATCTTTGAATTCGGCCCCGTCAACTTTCTCGAAGAATTTGTTACAACGGTAGATCCCGGTATAGTATTTATGCCACAGAGCCTCCGGGTAAAGGTCGGATACCCTCATTGAGAATCTGTCCACACGGCTTGTCTGGACAGCATCATTTGCATTGGCGCCACCGGCATAGCAGCAATCGCCGAGTATTTCGCTGACTATCTCGAATGCGCAGTTCTGGGCACCTCCATTGATTGCCTTGGGAGCACTCCACAGCAAGACATTGTACGCAGAAGTCAATGACTTGTACATGTCTTCCTCATTCCGGTAAAAATTATCCTCGACTTCATTCATAGGAGGAGTCATATCCAGAAGTCCGCTGCATCCGGCAAAAGACAAGGCCATTGTCAGCAGCAATATATGTTTGAATATTGTTTTGTCCATAAAAACATCTATTTAGAATGAAACATTGACACCGAATGACACTGTACGAGGTCTCGGATATACTCCTTTGTCAATTCCGGAGCTGAGGATTGAACCTCCGTTACCGATCTCTGGGTCATATCCATTGTACTTCGTAAATACGAATGCATTGTCAACGGACACAAAAGCACGGATTTTCCTGATATAATATTTCTCCGGTATGTTTACCGTGTAGCCGAGGGTGATGTTGCGTATTCTCCAGAAGTCACCTTTTTGAATATGGAAATCGGAAGGACGGGTCCAATTGAGATTGGTATCGTTCCATGTAACCCTTGGAATCGTATTGGATGTTCCTTCTCCATGCCAACGGTTCAGAATCCAAGCGCCATAGTTGCTCATAGGAAGGTCTGCCCTTCTGAGTGCGCTGAATATTTCATTGCCTGCCTGACCAGATGTGGAAACCGAAAGGTCGAAACCATAGGCGGCTATGCTGAAATTGAAACCGAAGGTCACATCAGGGAACGGATTGCCAAGGTCAACCCTGTCAGAGTCGTCTATGACACCGTCATCATTGGTATCCTGATAACGGAAGTCTCCCGGACGGGCGTCAGGCTGAATCTGCTTTCCTTGTGAATTTACCCAAGAATCGATTTCCTCCTGATTCTGGAATATCCCCAAAGTCTTGTAGCCCCAGAAATATGACATTGCATGACCTTCTTCCATCCTGGTCACCGCTCCCGTCAATCCCTGGACCGTGGCACCAGTCACATATCCCACATCGGTTCCGACATATGTAACACGGTTCTTGTTGTATGCAATGTTCGCATCTGCGGATATGAAGACCTTTCCGAACTGTTTGTGGAAATCCACAGAAAATTCGACACCAGTGTTCAGCACGTTTCCAGCATTGCCCATCGGGGCATTGTTACCAAGGAACATCGGGATGGATGTTCTGACGAGAAGGTCCCTGGTATTTTTCCTATACCAGTCCAAAGTAAATCCAAGACAATTCAACACATTGAAATCCACTCCGATGTCTGTCTGTTCCGATGTCTCCCATTTCAGGTCCGGATTTGCCAATGTGGTAGGAGCACCACCAGTAGTAAGACTGTTGTTGACATCTCCTGAGCCGAACGGATATGAAAGTCCGTATGAGGAAATAGTTGAAAGATAGGCGAAATCTCCGATGTTTTCATTTCCGTTCCTTCCCCATGAGGCCCTGAGCTTCAATGAATTCAGCCAATCCACATCTTTGAGGAAACCCTCATTGGAAATGTTCCATCCGGCAGAAAATGAAGGGAACCAACCGAAACGGTTGTTCTGTCCGAACCGTGAGGAGCCATCCCTTCTTATCGTCGCCGTAAAGATATATCGGTTATCATATGCATAATTTGCCCTGGCAAAGAAAGATACCAATGCCGACGGATTGCCAGGACCACCGCTCGCCGAGGCCATCGCATTTGTTCCCATTGACACGAAGGCATGGTCTTCATCATCAATCCTCAGGTCATTGCGGCTTGCGCTGAGGGAAAGGTAGCCGCGCTGGAGATAGGAAGCACCTATCATTGCTGACACATCGTGCTTCCCAGCAAAAACATGGTTCCAGGAAGCATAGGCTTCATAGTTGAGCCTCAATGTCTTCGCATAGCTTTGAGAAGCACCGTTCGCGGTTGTATTCCCTGTCGTTGAATTGAGCTTGTACATCGGAGAATAGCCGAAGCTGTCATTCCAGGTAATATCCGCATTGGCGGATCCTCTGAGTTTGATTTCCTTTATTATGGTCAGCTCAGCGAAGACATTGCCTTTCAATGTTGTATAGTTGGACTTGCCGTTTGAGAAATAGATTCTTGCCACCGGATTCACGACTTCCTGGGAAACATATTTGGAAACGCCGAAGCCGTGATATAATTCATCTGTCTGGTATGGATCGTACACTGGTGTAAGAGGATCCATGTTGAGAGCACCAACAAAAGCTCCACTTGTCGAAGAATTCTGTGTGATTGATTTCTTCTTCACATGTGTAACTATCACATTCTCGCCGACTTTCAGCACATCACCCGGCAACAGCTTGTGCTCTGCGGAGAGATTTGCCGTATATCTCTTGAAATTGGATTTATCCTTTGCTATTATACCGTCCTGATCGAGATATGATGCAGAAGCATTGAAAGAAGACTTCTTTGTACTTGCAGAGAACCTCAGGTTATGGCGCATCACGGCCGCATTCCTGTTGAGGATTGCCTCCTGCCAGTCCGTACCCTGCTTGAAGGATGCAATCTGCTCCTCCGAAAACATCGGGGCACTTCCGGAATTGACCGCAGCCTCATTTTGGATTATGGCATATTCGTGAGCATTCAGGACATCGATCTTGCGCTGGATGTTCTGAATACCATATGAGAAATCATAATCCACACTTGATTTTCCGTCAGTAGAATGTCTGGTGGTGATGATCACGACTCCATTTCCTCCCCTTGCTCCGTAGATGGCAGAAGATGCGGCATCCTTGAGAATCTCCATAGATTCAATGTCGCTTGGATTGAGATACTCGATTCCGGATACAGGCATTCCATCCACAATATAGATAGGAGTGGCCGTCCCGTTTGTCCCGATACCTCTGACATATACCTGGATGTCAGCACCAGGCTGTCCCGAATTGGACACTACCTGAACACCTGCCGTTTTTCCTGCAAGAGCATCATCTGCCCTCATGACCCCTGTCCATTCAAGGGCAGAACCTTTCACTGAAGAAATTGCACCCGTGACGAGGCTTTTCTTCGTTGTGCCATAACCAATCACGACAAGTTCCTCAAGAGTTTCTGAATCAGGATCGAGGATGACATCCAGCTTGGTCCTGTTTCCGACCGGTTCCTCTTTTGTGGAATAGCCGAGCATTGTGAATACAAGAACATCACGGGAAGAAACGGTAATGGTGTACCGCCCGTCTTCATCTGTCGTTGTTCCTCCTGATGTGCCTTTGATAAGAACACCGGCCCCAGGCAACGGTCCCTGAGCATCCGAGACCACTCCTGAAATCCTTTGTTGTGCCAGCATCTGCGAGGAAGCGAACAACACCAAAAGAATAATTGGGATTATTTTACGCATAGTTATTAGATTTAGTTTGACAAATGTAGCCATGATTGTAACCCATTACTAAATAATCACCCCCTACAAAACTACTACATCTCAAAACCCCAACACCTACAAGTCTTTCACACAGTCAGCGACACTTACTTCTGTCCGATATTTTTAGAAAACTATATTATAATAATTTACAGTATTGGATAAGACAATTATATACCTCACATATAGACCATGGATATAGGATACAAAAAGGGGCTGATATGATATCACGCGCCTACACGCTTTGCGCAATGAAACCATATGCCAGCCCCGTATGATTTATAAACGAAGAATGATTACAACATTACCGATGCTGCGCAACCTACATTCTTCAGTACCGGAACTTTCTTCTCTGCATCCCATGACCATACATTGGCAAAATCATAGCCAAGAGTTTCGAAATCGCTCTGTTCCATCTGTTTCTCTGTACCATCCTGCCCATAGGTATCCTCATCCTGGGCCACATAGGCAGACTCATCTTTATATGTCACATTCCAGCGATAGTTGCCAGTTGCCGTGATATCTGCACTGGCTTTTCCGTAAATTGCGAATGCCCCTGTCTCCATAATGGTATCTGAAACATAACAAGACGATGTCGTTGAGCTGTTACCGTCCTTCTTGCTGACAATTCCAGCCGCGAATATGGAACCGGTTGACCCTCCTGTGATCCTTGAGCCAGTTACAACGCATCTTGTGATATTGCCCTTGCCTGCGGCAGCTATTCCAGATGCGGATGATGATGTGCTACCGGCAGCTACGGATGTCGCCTGAACCGAGCCACAGACATAGCAATCACTCACCGTACAACAAACGCCACCTATGCCAGCGACAGCATTTCCCGCGCTGACTTTTCCTGTAAAGGCGGATTTTTCTATTTTAAGACCTCCAGCATAACCATCTGACTGAGTACTTCCCTGAAGAGCGCCAAAGATTCCTCCTATCATATTTGAACCTGTTCCCGTGATTGTTATTTCAGCTTCGACAAGACATCCTGTAATGATATCCTTGGACGTCTGATTCTGATTTGTCTTTCGTCCGAGAACCCCGCCAACCTTTGCAATGTTGGATGCAACCTTTATTGTTCCTGCCACGGTTGAATTGGACATGGTGACATTATTGGTTTCCTTGATGACACCAACGAGTCCTCCATATGCAAAGTTGGTCACTCCAGTGGCTATCTCCGTTTCCACATTCACATAGCAATTGTCCACGACAGCCGTGCCTGATGCCTGACCAGCGATGGATGAAAGCCCGGTATCTCCAGAGGACGGATTCTGCTTGGCTGTCAGGGTCCCATATACAGCAACTGACTTCACGGCTCCCGACAGACTGTTTGCAACTATTCCACATCGCGTAGTCCCGGCAACAATGTTTGCATCAACGAATCTGACATTTTGGACTGTACCAGCCAGAACATCTGAAAAAGGAGCATCCATCTTTGATACGGTATAGCCGTTGCCATCGATGACGCCATCGAAGGAAGTGATTGTTTTCCAGTCCGATGCGACTATCCCAGTTCCGAGTTTTATGTATGCCTTTGGATATTCAGATGCTATCTGATTCAGATCTGTACCGGAATAAACAATGTACGGATCACTCTCCACTCCTGTTCCGGTAGTCTTCTTAGGTAATGTAATATCAAGGATTTCAGAGCGTTTGAGCGTGACGGACTTGGATGTGGACTTGCTATATGAATCATCTTCGGATAGGAATTCTATTGTGAAACCCGATGACAAGGTCTGTGGAAGGAGGGTCATGTAATATGTCCCATTTGCAAAGGTTCCCTCCTCAGGAGAAAGGGTCACGGATGTCTTTCCGTCAATAACCTCATATGTCGGTTCACCACCATTATAGTCCACCTTGATGACTCCGGCAAGTGGCTCTGACTCATTTCCGGAGAATCTTACCCCTGTCACTCCGGCATCTGATATAGAAAATTTGATGGCAGCACAGATATTCTTGAATACGACCGATTCATCAGACAATCTGCCTTGGGCGATGGAAGCATTGGCTGCCCTGTCGAAAGAGCCAGCAGTTCCTTCTTGGATGGCTGGGATATTGACTGAAACCTTTCCATCAACATATGCAGAAGAAGCGGAATAAGGAAAAACGGCAAAATAGTCTTCTGTCTCCTCCGACACCACTCCTGAGAATGATGCCGTCAAAGCAGCGTCCTCGATGTCAGTCGTGAAACGGCTATTGGTTGCATCTGCACCGAAAACACTTATTTCATCACCTTTGTCCCAAAGGATTGTCCTCCCGTCGGCACCAAGGGATGTTTTAAGGGACGGCGCATCATCAATTGCGACTGTGGCGTTTATGACTATCCTTTTCCCTTGGCCGTCAGATTCCATATCACCCGACCGCTCGCATGAAATGGCAATTGATGATACCGACACAATTGTCGCAAGTATTGAGAACCCGGCTGCGGATATCTTATTGATAGAGTGAGTGCACTTTTTCATAATCAATGTATTTGGGATTACCACACAAAAGAAGATTCGTCATATTCTTCATTGGACAACTTGAAGGACTCGGATGCGCATAGGACTGACGATGACTGAAGCTGCCAGCATGATACTGTCGGAGAAATGTAATCCTCCCTTTGATTTTTTGCATTCATATGGTTTGATGTTATTAGTTTTATATCAATGATTCGTTAAATATTTAACAATTATATAAATTTCAATTACTTACGAA
>JBJEBN010000041.1:0-5085 GCA_051870095.1 Candidatus Cryptobacteroides sp.
ACGATTGTGAGCAAACACGAAACAAGGCTTTGTGGCCTTGAATGCCACTATCCCTAACTTTGCGAAAAGATAACCACATAAACATATGAATGCAAATCATTCCATAACTCTTTTGCTCGTCCTTCTGATGGCGGCATGTTCCTGCCAGAAGGAAGAAATCCAGCCTGAACAACACGAAACAGTGGAATTGCAGTTCACTTGCGAAAAACCATCCGATACGAAGACGATGTGGACAGGAGAGGATGTGATCTGGACCGAAGGTGACAAGATCTCCGTAGCCTGCCTCGCTTCGGGAACCTGGTCCTCTGACATGGCGGAATCTGCCCCCCTTGATGCGGATTGTGAGAAGGCGCAGTTCACCGTGCCGATATCACTCGAATCATCAGGATCCCCGATGGCCTTCCATGCAGTTTATCCGTCCTCATGCGCCGTCCTCCCAGCATCAGGACTGCCTGAGGTGACAGTGCAGATACCGCGGACACAGACTCCTACGGCAACTTCATTTGACAGGAGTGCCGACATGATGACGGCAGTTTCCCAAAATACCTATACATCCATTCCGTCCACGCCGATTCCTCTGATATGGACAAGGGCAGTCGCCCATGTTGAAATAACCCTTCTTGACACCCCTGTCATTGCTGGTGAATCGCTTGAAAGCATAGTGCTGAAGGCCGACGATGGGGCAGACCTCGTAGGAAAGCATGTCATCAACCTGTCAAACGGCAAGGTGACGAAGGTGGAAGGAAATGTAACCAATATGTTGGTTGTGGATGCTTCCAACCTTGCCTTCGATGGAGAAGGCAACCTCCGTTTCAATATATCAGTCCTGCCTTGTACCCTTGAATCCCTGACCGTCATCCTGGTGACCGACGCCTCCGAATATTCGAGGACGATCACGTCCCAGATTCCGCTGAAGGTTGACCGACGCCACACAATGTCCATCGACATGTCCTCGGCAGTGAGCACGGACAGGACCGACGTGGAGAAGGATCCTCTGGTCAACAGCCGCATATTCGATATCCTCGACCTTGAAGCCGCTGGAATGGAGCAGGTCAGCAATGCATGGCAGGCAGGTCATCCATACCTTGCCGCACAGGCTCTAAAGACCTATTGGCTCGGAAGGACGGGCATAGTCAACACCGAAGTCAATCTCAGTATATCCAAGAATACCGACTCCGACAAGAATATCGCTGACCAGGCGCTGAAGGAGAACGGCTACCGTTTCTATGTCAAGAACTATTCGGAAGGCACGGATGCGAACGGCAATGCGATATATTATTCCTTCCTCGGTTCCGATGGAGGTATTGACTGGGAAGTCACTCCTGTCACTGAAACCCAGTTCGCCCTTCAGAAGCATCGCCACCAGTGGATTGAACCTCAGGCAAAAGTGTATAGGGTTACCGGAGATGAAAAATATGTCCAGGCGATAGTCGAGGTCTATTCCGACTGGCTTGAAACCTATCCTTGTCCTGGAGTGGGTGCCGATTCATACGCTATAGCATCCTCGCATCCATACAAGGACATGTGGACAGACCTTCAGGCTACATCCCATGTCACCACATATCTCAATGTCCTGGACTATTGTCTCCAGGCCGAGGCATTCACACCGGAATTCCTTACGCACTTTCTTGTCTCATTGTATGATACGGTCGAGTCAATACGTGCCAATCTGTACCATACGGCGGCAAGCAACCATCGCCTTTTCGAGGTGCAGGCGATATACAATGCTGCAGTCCTCCTTCCTGAGTTCAAGGCCGCATCCGGATGGGAGACAGAATCATATACAGCCCTTGCCGAGCAGCGCGACCTCCAGTTCGCTGTTGACGGAGTGCAGAACGAGATGGATCCGGGCTACCATATTTCCGTGGTATCCATGTTTTACCAGATGTACGACCTTGCAAAGCAGAATTCCCGTGAGGCGGCACTTCCTGAAAATTATGTGGAAAGGCTCAAGGACGCATGCCTGTTCGTAAGGGATGTCATGTATCCGGACTACTCCATGGAGGATTTCAATGATACCAGGTCGTCCGGCTGGACCAAGAGTGTGCTTAAAAAGAATTTCACCAAATATGCGGAACTCTTCCCGGACGAGCCGTCTTTCCTCTATTTTTCCACGGAAGGCCAGTCCGGTACGGTGCCTGCGGAAAACTTCAGGGCTTACAGGAACTCAGGATGGTATATGTTGAGGACCGGCTGGACCGAGGATGATATGATGCTGATATACAAGAACAACTATAATGAGCAGGGATGGTGGCACTGCCAGCCTGACAACGGAACAATCGGCCTCTATAACAAAGGACGCAACTTCCTGCCTGATGCCGGTACATATACCTACGGTGGTTCCGCTGCCGATAATGCCATCAGAGATGCATTCCGCGCAACAGCAAGCCATAACACATTGACATACAACGGGGAGACCATAGCTGACGGATACATGATGGGTACCTTTGTCAGCGAGGCCCACACTGATGAATATGATAGGGTGACGGCAAAGAACCAGTCATATCCTGACCTTAACCATGAAAGAACGGTTTACAGGATGAAGGATGGCGGATTCTTCGTCGTGGCTGATGCCGCATCAGGATCTGCCTATGGACAGGAGGTTGCCATTCACTGGCATTTCTGTCCGGGTGATACCGACAGTTCGAAATTATCTTATTCATACAGTTGCTGCACTGCTTTCGATGACGGAAATAATATGTGTTTCAGGACTTTCTGCTTCAACGGACTTGAACCTTCAACTGGATTTACCTATTCCGAAGGTACCTCATATACTTCAAATGCCATCGGCAAGAGAACCCAGCGCCCATATTATACCGTCGGACTGACAAAAACCGATACCTCCACACCGGTGCGTTTCATCACGGTCATCATCCCGGTATCATCGTCGCTGTCCCTTCCGGAGATCAGCGCAATATATGAATCCGAGTCAACCATCAAGGTAACTGTTGACGGAACTACATATACTCTCAATTGATATGTTCTGGACATGGCCAACCGTCTGGAACATGAAGAATCATCATTTGCAAAACATTATTTGAACCATAACATCTAGGGAATATGAAAACGAACAGATTGCCATTGCTTCTGAGTTCCGCTTTCTGCGGACTGTACCCGGCCACACAGGCCGCAGCTGAAACATTGTCGGGCCAGCCTTCCGATGACGGACAGGGCCGTCCGAACATCCTGTGGCTGACATTCGAGGATACAAGCTCTTATGAATTCGGATGTTACGGCAACAGATATGTCCACACTCCGAATATTGATTCACTCGCAAGCCAAGGAGTCCAGTTCATGAATGTCTGGTCATGCGGCCCCCAGAGCTCTCCTGCAAGGTCGTCGCTCATAACGGGCTGCTATGCCACCACTTACGGGATGGATGTCCATCCCGTACCGGTGGATACCCCGGAGGGAATCTTCTTCCCTCAATTGCTCCGTGACGCCGGATATTATTGCACCAACAACAAGAAAACCCATTACAATTCAAGGCTCAACAACAAGAAATGCTGGGACGAATGCACCGCAAAGGCATCCTACAACAGCCAGGATAGGGCTGAAGGGCAGCCGTTCTTTGCCGTATTCAACTCCGTCGTATCCCACATGAGCTGTGTGGCGACATATCATACCGAAGGAAGGCGTGACTACACACAGGAGGGCATATACCCTGACCGTCTGGAATTGCCGTCCTATGTCCCTGACCTGCCTGAAGTCCGTCTGGACTATGCGGGACATTTGGAATCTGTGCAGGATATTGACAAATGGGTGGGTTTCTTCCTGGATGACTTGAAAGCCAAGGGATTGGATGATGATACCATAATCTTTGTCTTCAGTGACCATGGCGGGTGCGTTCCGAGGGGGAAGGGCTACCTGTATGAAAGTGGCCTGCGTGTCCCTTTGGTCGTGTATTTCCCTGAAAAATGGAAACATTTGGCTGCGGATGCGTCGGCGGATGTGCCGGTGAAAGATGGAAGGTTGGTGAATTTTACGGACCTCGGGCCGACCGTCCTGAGCCTTGCCGGAGTGGAGCCTCCTGCCAGGATGCAGGGGAAAGCACTGTTCGGGAAATATGGAGACGATGCCTGGAGGACGCTCCAGTTCGCCTTCGCTGCAAACCAACTCCACCATTTCATGCCGGTGCGGGCGGTGACGGATGGAAGATACAAATACATAAGGAGTTACATGCCATATCGTCAGTTCGCCCTCAGGAATTATTTCCAGTGGAGAATGCCGTCCAACAGGGCCTGGGATGAATCCGTCCTTTCGGGCAGCAATACGAACCCGGCGTGGGAACTGACGTTCAAGGGCCATCCTTCCGAGATGCTCTTCGACCTTTCTCAGGATCCGGGAGAGATCAATGACCTGTCTTCTGATCCAGCCTGTCAGAATATCCTCGCAAGGATGAGGGAGGCTTTGGCAAGTCACATAAGACAGACTTCGGATTTGGGATTCTTCCCTCCTGATACCCGTAAGGGCAGGGTTCTCTATGATGACATACATTCGGGAGGATATGACCTGGAGGCTTTGCAGACCATTGCAGAAATTGCATCCCTGGCAGATGCCGCCTCTGTACCGGCTCTCGAAAAGGCGATTGCCAGCGAACTTCCAGAAATCCGTTTCTGGGGAGCGGTGGGCTTCGCCGTGCTTGCGGTGAATGGAATTATCACCGACTGTCCGGAATCGTTGGAAGCGCTTCTGGACGACTCCAATCCATATACTGCTGCCGAGGCTGCATACGCGGTCGCATATCTCGGAAAACCGGGGAAGGGTATTGTCAGACTTGTGAATCCTGTCAATGAAGCAGACCGCAAGATCGGATATTCCGCACTCGAATGCATTTCGCTCGATCCTGCGATGAGGGATGCGGTCCGGGAATTCCTTCCGGAACTGAAACTTGCGGCTGAGACCCTTCCGAGGGTGGAGAACGAAGATGCAGGGCTTATGGCAAGGGGGATTCTGGTGAATCTTGGGGAGATGGATATCTGGGACCTTCACGGCCCGGAGTCATACCAGAAAGGCCTTGAACTGAACCATGGCAGAAGGCCTATGAATCCCCGCCCGTAATACTTGCTGCCGTACGGCTGTCAT
>JBJEBN010000041.1:5185-16101 GCA_051870095.1 Candidatus Cryptobacteroides sp.
GAGGGATCTGCGGGCGAGTGCAAAAACTTATGTCATCTTGCCAAATTTTATTATTTTTGCGGGCGTTTATAGATAGGAGGACTTATTGATGAGATTACCTGCAGAATGGGAAAGACAGGACGGCATCCAGCTAACCTGGCCGCACTGTGATACGGAGTGGTACGAACTTGAGAAAGTGCTCGGTTGCTATGTGGACATAGTCCATCAGATTTTGCGATTCGAGAAGCTGATCATAGCAACGCGCGACATAGAGGAATGCAAGGGTGACCTGACAAGGATTTCCGCCCTGAAGGGCCTGGACATCGACCTTGACAGGATTTCCTTCTATCAGACCCCGCTCAACGACACCTGGGCCCGTGACCACGGCGGCATTTCCGTCTTCGGGGACAACGGGGAGAAATATCTGTACGATTTCGTCTTCAACGGATGGGGACTCAAGTTCGCATCCAATCTCGACAACAGGATAACGAGGAACATCTTCGACGAAGGGGCCTTCGCCGAGGACGTGATGGGTGTGGACATGAGGCCTTATGTGCTCGAAGGCGGAAGCATCGACAGCGACGGGTGCGGCTCCATGCTCACCACCACCGAATGCCTGTGCTCCCTGAACCGCAACGAATACCTGTCGAAGGAGGAAATCGAACAGGAACTCTGCGGAGCTTTCGGCCTGGAGAGAATCCTGTGGCTGGACCATGGGACCATCATCGGGGATGACACCGACAGCCATGTCGATATCCTCGCCCGTTTCTGTTCGCCGGATACCATAGCATATATGCAGTGTACTGATCCTGAGGACCCTCATTATGAGCCTCTTGCACAGATGGAGAAGCAGCTGAGGGGTTTCCGCACACTTGACGGAAAACCGTACAATCTGATTCCTCTCCCGCTTCCGGAGCCTCTGTACCTGGACGATTACAGGCTTCCGGCTTCCTATGCCAACTTCCTGATTGTCAATGGGGGAGTCCTGCTTCCTGGAGCAGGTTCACCGCTTGACGAGGTTGCCCGCAAACGCCTGCAGGAAGCATTCCTTGACAGGGAGGTCGTGGTAATTGATTGCAGACCGCTTTTGTCAGGACACGGCTCCCTCCACTGCATCACCATGCAGTTCCCTCAGGGTTATCTTCGCAGGTAGCTGAAATGTTGAATATATAATTATAATATAATGACATCCAATATATTGAAAGTCGGCATGGTCCAGCAGAGCTGTACAACTGACATCCCGGCAAACATAGAAAAACTGAAGGCCAATATACGCAGATGTGCTGAACTCGGAGCGCAGCTCGTTGTGCTTCAGGAACTGCACAATTCCGTGTATTTCTGTCAGAGCGAAGATGCTGCCCTCTGTGACCTTGCAGAGCCTATACCCGGTCCTTCTACAAAGACTTACGGTGCACTCGCCAAGGAACTCGGCATCGTGATAGTCCTCTCCCTGTTCGAGCGCAGGACAGCCGGAATCTATCATAATACGGCAGTAGTAATCGAAAAGGACGGCAGCATAGCCGGAAAATATCGCAAGATGCATATCCCGGATGACCCGTGCTATTACGAGAAATTCTATTTCACCCCAGGCGACCTCGGATTCAAGCCGGTCGAGACAACGGTCGGTACTTCATATACTTCAGAAAAAATCGGTGTCAAAGCGGAGCGTGACTGTTACAGCATCTCACTTGACAAAGCTGACTCAAGCACCGCAGTCCGCTTCATTACTGTGATATGTCCGGTAACATCGTCATCTGACCTGCCAGAGATAAGTGCATCATACAAGTCCGCTTCTTCAATCGAAGTCACAGTCAACGGTATAAAATATATACTTAATTGAAAATGAAAAGATTGCCATTGGTCATAGGCTCAGCTTTCTGTAGTATGAATTTTCTATGACCTGTGGCTTCTGATCCATTCAGTAGGGAGGCATCCCATATATTTCTTGAAGCATGTGGCAAAATATGACGGAGTATTGAATCCGACCATGTCGCTGATTTCCGAGATGCTGTAGCGCCCGTCCAGGAGGAGTCTGCACGCTTCCTTGAAGCGGATTTTCCTGATGAAGTCCAGTGCTGACTCTCCGGTCAGGGCCTTCAGCTTGATGTGCAGGTTGGAGCGGCTCATGTTCATCTCTCGCGCAAACTCCTCGGTCGAAAATTCAGCATTGTCCATATTCTTCTCCACAATCGCAATCGCCTGTTTCAGAATCTGTTCGTCCATGGCATTGAAACTTATTTTCTCAGGTTCGATATCCATGGACTTAACCGCCTTATCCACGACCCTCATCTGGGTGCGCATCATGTTGCGTATCTTTGCGTTGAGAACAGCCATCGAGAACGGCTTGATGATAAAGTCATCGGCCCCGTTACGGAATGCTTCGAGCTGTTCCTTCTTGTCGGTCTTCGATGAAATCACTATTACAGGGATATGGCTTGTTTCGGCGTTCTGCTTGATGTGTGAACAAAGCTTTATGCCGTCCATCACTGGCATCATAATATCGGTTATGATAATATCGGGAACGAACTCCTTCATTATTTCAAGCACTTCGGCCCCGTTTGCAGCCACCCTTGTTTCGAATGTCCCGGACAGGCCAGAAAGCATGTATCCGCTCACCTCCCCGTTGTCCTCGGCAATGATTATCCTGCCTTTCTTGATACCATCACCCTCGTTCTGCTCGACGGCAACTTCCTCTGAATCAGTGTCAAGAATGTACATATCCTTGGAGTTAGCAGTATGGATTTCGGAACTCTGTCCTCCAAGCTCCTCTGCAGAATATACGCTCAGGTCCTGAGGGAGTATCACCGTGAAGGTTGACCCCTTGCCCTCCTCACTCTTCAGTTCAATCTTTCCGTGGTGCAGTTCGACAAGCCTCTGGACGAGGGACAGCCCGATGCCGCTGCCTATGTGCTCGTTCTCCATCTGGTAGAACCTCTCGAAGATTCTGTCCTGTTCCACCGCAGGAATCCCGGCTCCAGTGTCGCTGATTTCAAGCACGAGGGAGTCAGTGGTCAGGTTGGCTTTCACCGAGATGCTTCCGGAGTCAGTGTATTTGAATGCGTTGGAAAGCAGGTTGTTCAGTATCAGTTCCATATACTGTCCATCCACGTATGCCGTCTGTCCTTCGAGATTGGTGGTGAGGCTGTATCTGAGTTTCTTCTTGAAAGCCAGTTTGTCATACAGGGAGCAGTTCTCCTTCAGGATTCTGAGCACATCCTCTTTTCTCACTTTAAGCTTGAATACATCCAGTTCTGCTCTTCTGTAGTCCATCAGCTGGTTGACGAGGTGGAGCAACCTCTGGGTGTTGCGTTCCACGTATTTCAGCTGCTTGCGCATCCATGTGTCATTGCACTTTGAAATCATCTCGGACAAAGGATTGATTATCAATGTAAGAGGTGTACGCATCTCGTGCGATATGTTTATGTAGAAACGCATCTTCATCTGATGGATTTCCTCCTGATGCGCCTTCTCCTGCTTGGCGAGTTCAAGCCTGTTCTCCTCATTCTTACGCCTTACCAGCCTCAGGTAAGCTGCCGCAACAAGCATGATTGCAAATATGGCAAATCCTATTTTTGCTGCAATCGTCAGATACCAGACCGGCCTTACCCTGATTTCCAGCACGGTCGGCTCATCGTTCCATTTCCCGTCATTGTTGGCCGCCTTCACCAGGAACCTGTATTCTCCATGCGGCAGGCTTGACCAAGAAACGCTTCTTGTCTGGTCAGTCTCATGCCAATGCCTGTCATATCCTTCGAGCATATAGGCGAACCTGTTGTGATGTCCGGCAAGATAGTTCGGTACGGAGAATCTGACAGAGAATGAGTTCTGGTCATGTTTCAGAACAATCCGGTCGGTGTAGGATATGCCTGTTTTCAATATGCCGGTCTCGTCGCAAGGGCGGATTTCCCGGCCAAACATGACGAGTGACGTTATTATGGGGCGAGGGGTATATGGATTGTCCTCCATCATTTCGGGGAAGAAGGCTGTTATGCCACCGATTCCTCCGAACATCATTTCTCCGTTTGCCCTCCTGACATGGGACCCTGTGTTGAACTGGTTGCCCTGGAGACCGTCATCAGTGGTGAAATTCCTGAATTGCCCGGAGAACGGATTGAAGCAGCTGAGGCCTCTGTCCGTGCTTATCCACAGACGGCCAAAATTGTCTTCTTCGATTCCGTGGATGATGTCGCTCGGCAGTCCGTCTTCGGATGTGTATTTAGTGAGGCTTCCCTCAATGCGGTCGAAGCAGAGCAGCCCGCGACGCGTGCCGATCCAGATTAGTGAGGTGGAGCTTTCGAAGAAACATTGTACGAAGGATTCAGTGAGAATTTTGTCGTTCAGAGGGAGTTTGTCCTCTACAAGTTGCCCGTCCTCGATGTCAAATCTGCGGAATCCATAGTCGCCTCCAACCCATAGCTTGCCTTCCGAGTCGGTCATCAAAGTCCTTATCCTGTTCCTGTCTGGTCCGGCAACGGCATGGCCGAGGTCGAATGATCTGAATGTCTGGTTCCTCGTGTCAAAAAGGCGCAGCCCTTCGAGAGTGCCTATCCAAAGGTTGTAACGGTCTGCCTGGATGATTGAATATACATTCATCGGGTCGTTTACGTCAGGATTGTTGAAATGGAGAATCCTGCGTGTCCGTCTGTTGATTGCCGAAAGGCCTCCGGCATGGGCACCTATATATACAAGCCCGGATTCCTTGTCTATGTGTATTGCCTTTATGTCGTCAGACTCAAGGTTCTGCCTTCCGTCCTGCCTGAGGGTGAATGCCGTGAATGTCCCGTTCCTGGTGTCATAATGGTTCACGCCTCCGCTGTTAGTGCCAATCCAGAGACTGTTCTGGTCGGTGTCCTCGGTGATGCAGCTGACAACATTGTCGTTCAGGGAATTCTCGAAAGACTGCCTGTGGATGATTGTGAACTTGTTCATCAGAGGATGCCAGTAGTTTATTCCTCCGAAATAAGTTCCCAGCCACATCCCTCCCTGATTGTCCATCTTGATGCATCTGACGGAGCTTTGGGACAGACTCCTGTCCTGGAAAGGCTCACTTCCTATGTTGAGGAAACCGTCTTCCTCCCGTATGCTGAGTCCGTTGTATGTGCCGACCCAAAGCCTGCCGTATGAGTCTGTCGAGAGGGTCCTGACATAGTTGGAACTCAGACTGCGCGGATTGTTGCGCTCGTGACGGAAATTGCCGGTCTCTCCCGTTGAATCATTGAGGTACCACAGTCCGTCTCCTTCCGTGGCTATCCATAGAAGCCCCTCATGCTTGAACAGGCATTGTATTGATTTTGCGTTCTGGGGGGGGCAGAATATTCTCTTGATTGCCCCCGTGTCCGCTGACCAGCAGAAGAGTCCGTTTTCGCTTGTCCCGATCCATATTTTGTCCCCGTCGCTGTAGAGGACTGTGGCACCAAGTCTTCCTGCCTGATGCAGAAGCTCTTTGTCGCTCCATGTCATCGAAGCTGTGTCAAAAAATATCAGGTCTCCACCTGCAGCCACCATTATCCTGTCTCCTCCGACATCCACAATGCCGGTTACCGCCCTGTCCTGTGTGAGGAAATTTCTGAAAGCATCTTTATCAGTATCATAGAGTGAAAGACCTTTTCCAGTTCCTATCCAGAGCCTTCCTGACAGGTCGAGATAGACCTTACGGATTATATCGTTTGCGATGGACGTGGAGTCTTCCGGCTCATTCCTGTAGATGCGGAATTCGTATCCGTCATATCTGTTCAGCCCGTCCAGGGTCGCGAACCACATTTGGCCTAACTTGTCCTGACTGCATGAGAGCACCGTGTTCTGCGAAAGCCCGTCGTTTACGGAAATGTGCATGAAGGAAATCTTTTCCCGGACTTCATCTGCTCCTTCCGGTCCGCGTGAATCGTATGATGCTTGTGGGACAGCATGGTATGCATAGCCCTTTCCCGGGATTGACAAGCATATCAAGACTATGCTGAATGCCTTGACTGCTGATGCGAGGTACCTGATCATGTAAAGAACAATTTTCGTGTTTCACTTTTGTTTAAAAAGTGCTACAAATTAATGATTTTCTTGGACATAAACCACTTTTTGGCATAAAATAGTTCATTTTTTCAAAATTGTCCCATCGAATGGACAAAAAAAAAGACCGGCGTGTGCCGGTCTCTATGGAAGGTCGTCATGACCTGTATTTTAGAACATTTCAGGATCGTTTCCTGAATCGTTGCTGTCGTTCTGGTTCTGACGGCGAGGCTTGTCGTTCCTGCGGTCGTCGCGGCGTGGTCCTCTGTCATTCTGACGGCGGTCTCCACCCTGGCGGCGGTCATCGCGGCGCGGTCCTCTGTCGCCCTGCGGCCTTGGCTTGCGCTCCGGCTCAACATATCCTTCAGGCTTCTCAATGAGTGCCTTGCGTGAAAGTCTCATCTTGCCGGTCTTCTCATCGATTTCGAGGAGCTTTACATCCACCTCGTCACCGATGTTGAGGACATCCTCAACCTTTTCAGTCTTGCGCCAGTCGATTTCAGAGATGTGCAGGAGGCCTTCCTTGCCAGGAAGAATCTCGACGAATGCTCCGAATTCAAGCACTGACACGACTTTGCCGTGGTAAACCTTGCCGACCTCTGGAACAGCGCATATACCGTTGATCCAGTTGAGAGCCTTGTCCATTGCTTCCTTGTTCTCTCCGAAGATATCGACAACTCCCTCTGCAACACCGTTGGTGTTCTCCTCGGTGATTGTGATGACTGTGCCAGTCTCCCTCTGGATCTTCTGGATGACTTCTCCGCCCTTTCCGATGATCGCTCCGATGAATTCGCCCGGAACACGGATCTGGATGATGCGCGGTACGAACGGCTTGTAGTCCTCACGAGGCTCGCTGATGGTCTTCATCATTTCGCCCATGATGTGCATCCTGCCCTGACGAGCCTGCTCGAGAGCCTTCTCGAGGACATCGTATGAAAGTCCGTCAACCTTGATGTCCATCTGGGTGGCAGTGATACCGTCCTTGGTACCGGTCACCTTGAAGTCCATGTCTCCGAGGTGGTCCTCGTCTCCGAGGATGTCGGTAAGGATTGCATATCTGTCGTTAGGTCTGTCCTTGTCCGTGATGAGTCCCATTGCAACTCCTGCAACCGGTTTCTTGATCTTCACGCCGGCATCCATGAGTGCGAGGCATCCTGCGCAGACTGTTGCCATTGATGAAGAACCGTTGGATTCGAGGATGTCGGAAACGACGCGTACTGCGTATGGATTCTCCGGAGCCATAGGAACCATCGGCTTGAGAGCCCTCCATGCGAGGTTTCCGTGTCCGATTTCGCGACGGCCCACTCCTCTCTGTGCCTTTGCCTCTCCTGTTGAGAAAGGAGGGAAGTTGTAATGGAGGACGAACTGGTCTGTTCCCTGTACGAGGACTTCGTCACGCTCCTTCATGTCGAGCTTGGTGCCGAGTGTCACGGTAGAAAGGGACTGGGTCTCTCCGCGGGTGAAGATGGCGCTTCCGTGTGCGCAAGGCAGATAGCCTACTTCACACCAGATAGGGCGCACCTGAGTGGTGTTTCGTCCGTCGAGACGGATGCCCTCGTCGAGAATCATGTTCCTCATGGCTGCCTTCTCGACAGCGTGATAGTATCTCTCGACCATCATCTTCTTGTCCTCGCGCTCCTCTTCAGGGATAGTCTGGTAGAATTCCTCCTTCAGGGCGTCGAAAGCGTCAGTCCTTTCATGCTTGCCCTGACCTGACTTCGCGATTGCATAGCATCTGTCGTAGCAGAACTCCTGAACAGCCTTGCGGAGATCTTCGTCGTTCTTCTCGTGGCAGTATGTCCTCTTGACGGTCTTGCCGACCTCTTCGGTGAGTTCCATCTGCACCTTGCAATGCTTCTTGATTTCCTCGTGGGCAAACTTGATGGCCTCGAGCATGTCGTGCTCGCTGACCTCGTTCATCTCGCCCTCGACCATCATGATGTTGTCGTAGGTTGCGGCAACCATGATGTCTATGTCAGCCTTTTCCATCTCGCTGAAGTTAGGATTGATCTTGAGCTGTCCGTCAATCCTTGCCACCCTCACCTCTGAGATAGGTCCTTCGAACGGAATGTCGCTCACTGCAAGTGCTGCTGATGCAGCAAGTCCTGCGAGTGCGTCCGGCTGGATGTCCTTTTCTGCTGAAATAAGATTTACAGTAACATATACCTCTGCGTGGAAATCCTCAGGGAACAGCGGCCTGAGAGCCCTGTCCACGAGCCTTGCGATAAGGATTTCATAATCAGAAGCCTTTCCCTCACGCTTCATGAAGCCTCCCGGGAACCTGCCCGCAGAAGCATATTTCTCCTTGTAGTCAACCTGAAGAGGCATGAAGTCCACATCCTCTTTCGCGTCTTTCGCACAAGTAACCGCTGCAAGGAGCATTGTGCCGCCCATCTTGACGACAACTGCACCGTCTGCCTGTTTTGCAAGCTTGCCGGTCTCGATTTCGATCGTCCTTCCGTCGGACAATTCGATTTTCTTTGTTACAATGTTCATTACTGACAATTCAACCTGCCTCCCCCGATGGGAGCCGATTACTAATTTTCTTTCTGTTCCGCCCATACGGAGCCGTCGAGGCTCCTACATATAGTCCGTACTATATATATGATTGCTCCTTCTGCACCGCAGGTTGATGAGTGTTAGTGCTTCCGGAGCTTTTTCTGCGCTAAAAAAGGGGAAATCCCTCGGGATCTCCCCTTTGTCTTCCTATTTTTGCCGTTATCGACGGAGTCCAAGCTCCTTGACGATAGCTCTGTATCTCTCGATGTCGGTCTCCTTGAGATAGTCAAGGACACGGCGTCTCTTACCAACGAGCCTCAGAAGTGAACGACGGGTAGAGTAGTCCTTCTTGTTGCTTTTGAGGTGCTCTGTAAGATGAGCGATACGGTAGGAAAATAATGCAATCTGACTCTCTGGAGAGCCGGTGTCAGTATTAGACTTTCCGTACTTCGCGAAAATCTCCTGCTTTTTCTCCGGTGCCAAATATTCAGCCATAGCGAAAAAAGTTTAGAGGGTTAATAAAAATGCTGCTTGTCCATTTTGACAAAGCGGGCGCAAAGATAGGCATAAAATAAAACAAAACAAACCTTTGCGGACAAAAAATCGTCAAAAAACTCAAATGCACAATTTGGTTATTGATTCTTCAAGATGAATGAATAGCCATTGTAGAGTCTGATGTAATCTCGCAATTCGTCCCTCCTGTACTCACCCTCCAGAGGCATCTCCTCCATTGTAGGTTCATGCACTCCATTGATGCGTTTTATGAGCGACTCCTGCAAATCCTCCCTCAACAGAGACACCAGATACTCGGAAATATTTTTATGATAGGCATTTCGTGTTGATTCATACAGGGTTACATATTTCACAGCCAAATCATACGCTTTGCTCCCGAAACTGCAATTCACCAATACCCTTCCATCTTCCCGCTGGGCGCTTGAGAAACCGCTGAGATTTTCCGAACAGTGGACAGCCTTCCCTGACGCGCCTTCGACAATAAAAGACAACTCATTGAAAACTAATTTATTGTCATTAGGAACTCTTATTTCAAACACCTTGTATCCACCTTCGGCATATGAGGATATGGATGCATTTTTCCTCAGATAGGAATAATCATACAGCTCATCGTATGATGCCACCCATATATTGTCCAGTCCATTCTTGCCATACAGCCTGGCCACCTCCCTGAAGAAGGTCAGTTCGGCATTCTGAGGCCTGTGGGAGAACATACTCGTGAGAACCGGATATTCCTTCCCGGCCTGGACAGCCAATTCGGCAAGTTTGTCATCATTGGACGCATTGCTGTTCCCTCCGAAAACCTCGGCCTTGTACAAAGATGGATTATCCGCAAAACTGATATCCGAATAACGGTTGTTCGTCACCCTTGTCATATATACGAGCGGACTCTTCCTTGCTGCCTCAAGATAGTCATCGCTTCCATTCGGCTGCGCCAAAATTTTGATAGGATAACCTATCTTGGACATTGTCCGCGCATAATCCTCCGCAAACCCTTCAACAATCTCCTCCGGATCCCCGACATACCATTTGCTCGCGTCCACATCGTGAAAATAGACGGCATTTCCCATATCTGTCATCATCTGGAGTTCCTCCCAAGAAATATATGGATTGTATTTCGATGTAATGACATCCTGGATTATACCGTTCATATTGTTATTGTTCCTCACCGATGCCTGAATCGACTCTCCGAACGAGAATCTGCGGTCGTTTCCACATCCGTCAGTCACGCACAGGGGATCATACTGGACTCCGGTTGTAGGAGTGAGGCCAAAATGGAAGAACTCCTGGTCGTCAATCCACAATCCGTTAAAGAGGGCGAAAATTCTAGACCATCCATTTACATACGAATCGTCAACACTGTATGAAAAGGCAAAATGCTTGTCATATTTCAGAGGACAAATAGAAACGGTGATGTCGTCAGGTGAAGATTTACCTACAGGTACTTTGAAACTGAAAACGGTTTCTCCTTCAGATGATGCGGTTGGAGACTTTGTTCCGCCGATACTCTGTTTTCCCGCCGGGGTGAATGTAGCTGATGGATTCAGTTGGAATAAGAAGATGTCCTTCTCCGGAATTAATCCGTTCAATGTGGTGTTCTTTGCGGTTAATTTGACATTGACGCCTTCTGGCTGAACTTCATCTAATTGATATATGATGCAGCCCCAGGCGTTCTTCGTTATACGCTCAGTTTTTTCTTCACCCTTATGATTTTTATATCGGACATCTATGATAAACAGTTCCAACAAATCTTCGCTTGGATGGAGTTCATAAGTATAGTGGGCAGGGACATCTATCTTGAAACAGGAGCAAATGGCCATAGCTGCGATGAACAGGCTCAGAATATTACCACCCCATATCCCTTTTATTTGTTTGTAACTACTCAGGTACCCCTATCCTGACTGTTAACCGAAGGTGGCGCGGGG
>JBJEBN010000042.1:0-15878 GCA_051870095.1 Candidatus Cryptobacteroides sp.
CCGGAAGCATCCTGATATGTCGCATACAAAGGTACCTTGCTCCAGTAAGGAACGGTACTCTGCCTTATGACCTCCGCACTGTTGTCAATGGTCTGCACCATGTAAGGGTTGCTCGTGTATGTGTATTCACCAGCACTGAGGACACCCTCAAGCGACAATCCTGTCACAGGGAGAGGAACACTGAAACCGAGTTCAACACCGATATGCTGCTGATCTATACCGGTCATTGCAAAGTTCGTGAATGAGTTCTGTGAGTCATCATAGAAGCTCATCACGTCACTCTGATTCTTAATCTTGGTGTAGAAGGCAGTAACACGGACGTTGTAGCCCTTGTTGCTGTACTGGTAGTTCAAATCAGCTGAGTATGTGAACTTGTTCTTCAGGTTGGAGATGATGCTGTTGCGAGTTCTCGGTGAAATGAAGGCTTCGTTGAAAGTCGGAGCGTCAGAGAATACGCCCAGATTGGCATAAACACGATGACCACCCTTGAAAGAGCGGGAAGCATACACTTTTGCCGAACCAACCATGAATTGTTTCACCTGAGATTTCCCTTTGGACGTTACGGCATTGCCGTCAGGATCAAACACCGGAGTAAGCTGCTGTGAAGCCGGAAGCTTGGAATTGAGGACGGCGATTTCCTCCTCGGTTCCGGCAAAAAGGCCCTTACGCATCATTCCTTCACGCCAGAATGATTCATAGCCGATATTTCCGCTAACCTTGGCCTCCCAATTGTCCTTCTCCAGAGAATAGGCAGCCCAGACATTGGCCTTGACCACATTCGCAAAATAGTCATAACCATATTTCCCTCCCTTGGTAATCTTTTCGGCAGTAAGGCCGTTGGCTATGTAATAATCCAAATCATTCTGAATCTTGGCCTCGTTCACTGCGAAATCACGCTCTGCAAAAGAGTCGACATTGAGGAAATATTCTCCTCCCAGAAGATCAGCGATCTTCTTGTAATATTCGGTTCGGTTATATTTAAGGTTCACTCCGCCGCTGAGAACCATGTTCTCGTTGATCCTCCATTTGATATTCTCCACCAGATTGAGGTCATTCTGGTCAACATGACGCTGTTCCTGAGCATATTTACTGCGCCCGTCAACAGTGTTGTAGTTGACATTGTACAGGCGATCCCAGTTGAGATGCTGGTACATTAAATAATCATTGCTGCGGGTTGTCCAGGCCTCATACATCAACTTACCCTTATCGCTGAGGTCATCATATGAATAGTCATATCTGGCACTTTGGTCATCTCCCTCGGTTGAATTCGCAAAACTGTACGAAGGCAGATTGCGATAATAGTCAGGACGGGGGTCGGCTGCATCATACCAGTCAAGAGCCGTATAACCATTGAAACCTATCCTCCACAAGAAAACGGTATTGGACTCGAAATCCGCTGACGGAGCATACTTGTATTTCAGAACCGTTACTGGCTCAAATGTCTTGCGGACACGGCTGTTGCGGACCTTACCGTTCTGATAGCCCCAATTGCTATTGTACATATTGTCACCCATCAGGTCATAAACCTCCTGGGTAGATGCATTCTGGGCACCTCTCTCTCCCGGAGTGGCAAAATGCATCAGAGCCAGAGAATGCCCGTCACCGAATTTTTTCTCGGCTCCGAGATAATATGCAAAACTACGATAATAGACTCCCTTTATCCAGTCGTTTCCTCCAAGACGCGCAGATGCACTGACAGCATAGCTCCATCCATTGTCGAGAGGACCACTGCCGTAGGTGAGCATCAGACGGAGACGGTACATTGCGCTGTTGGTCAGGACACTCGCACGAAGGCCACGGCGGACAGCCGAAGGAGTTCCATAGATGTTGGTGCTTCCATTATATCCGCCTGAGCCGTAATCTGAAGACTCGAGACCGGTGGAAGTATCCTTTGATCTTGTAACCTCATTGAGACCCGTCCACAAACTGTATGGAGAATATCCGGTAATGGCGTCATTCAGACGAACCCCGCTGAAATAGACATCCTGAGTTTCACTGTTGTATCCCCTGTTCTTGAACCTGACATTGCTGAAGCCATAACCTGCAATGCTGTTGTAAGGGTCATTGTTGGAGAACAGAATGGTAGGATTGTCATTGTAGCCGCTGTCATCCATGTCAAACTCCGTGAAATTGCTTGCATCAACGGATTCCACCTGCACATCCGGAGTCATTGTCATGAATATCATGTCTTTGACAAATCCGTTGTCCACAGTCACGTTGACACGAAGGTCCTTGTAGCCGTCTGCGGTAATCGTCATCTGGTACATTCCGTCTGCCAGAGCCTCAACAAGGAAACGTCCGTCACTTGCCGAACTTGAAGTGGCCACGGTCTGGCCGTCTTTCTGGATTATAAGGTTTGCTCCCGGGATAGGAAGCCTTCCGGCCCTGCTTACAACTGAGCCGGTAACTCCGCCTGTCGGTGTCTGTGCATAAAGAGCGGCAGAAACCACAATAAGCGAGAGTATGGAAACTAGTTTTTTCATTATTATATAATTATCTGCTTATTACGATATATGTCGGGAAATGGTCGGAATAGCCTCCGGCAAAAGTTCCGTTGCTGTAGGTGCGGAAAGGATATCCTTTGTACTGACCGCTTTGGGTTATCATGAACGGTTTGTGAAAAATACGTCCATAATATTTTTTCTTGACAATCGGCTGGATTTTATATCCTCCATCAGGTGCTGTCGCCAGATTGTAGTTAATCAGTTCCTGGTCATATATGCACCATGTACCACGATAGCAAAGCGAGCCATAACCGGCCTTGATCATTGAAAGATATGGATTGAAGAAATCTTCCGGGGTCATCTCTTCTATTGTTTCGCGGCCATGAAGCCACTTGGCCATAGAATCATCCTGAGGGTCATCATTCATATCGCCCATGCAGACAATCTTGATACCGGGATATTCCTTCTCAAGAGCACGAGCATGGTTATACATAATTTCTCCGCCACGGGAACGCAGGTCAAAACCCTTGCCACCAAGACGGGACGGAAGGTGAGCGACATAGAATGCGAACATCTCCCCTCCTATCATACCGCGCACCATAAGGATGTCACGCGTTCTGAAATTCTCCTGAGCCTCCTTGTCCAAGGTGATTTCAACATTGGTTCCTTCAAATGTAAACGGTATGGACTGGCTCTCGATAAAGTCAAATTTCTTCGGATCATATAGAAGTCCCACATCAACGCCACGACGGTCAGGCCCGTCATAATGAACAATTTCAAAACCTGCATCTGCAATCTGAGGATCACTTACCAAATCTTCAAGTACCAGGCGGTTCTCAATTTCACTGACACCCAATATAGTATGGTAGCACCCGTTGTCATCCTTCATTGCACGGATAACCTGTGCCATGTTCCGAACCTTGATGGCATATTTCTCTGCCGTCCAGTTGTTCTGACCGTCAGGAAGATACTGCTCGTCATTCTTCGCCGGATCATCATATATGTCGAATAAGTTCTCAAGATTGTAAAAACCTATTACATGGCTTTTTGCTCCTGTATTCTGGCCGTTTGCCACTGCTGTGGACAGCAACAGGACAACTATTATATAATAAAACTTTTTCATACAATTATATGGTTAGAGATTCCAGAATTTATCATTTGTCTGTTCGACCAATGCCGCCCTTTCCTTACCCAGAATCATTTCCAGGTTCGGAAAGAAATCTTCTTCTACGATTTCCTCCAGCTGGTCCACAGTCATGCGATGTTCATTGATGACCTGCGTGGTATTTTCATAATTTTTATGATCGAAATAATAGGCGGCAGCTGTATAATACCCCTTGTAATTTCCAGTTCCGCCGGCAACACTTGCAGATGACACGCTGCTGCTCTTCTTGAATCCCAGAAGAACCTTATAATAGCCTGAAGGAACCACTATCCTCTTTCCATCATTGTCATTGCAATATGTCGTCGAGCCCTTTGTCGAACAACCCGTTACGACATACAGAGTATCAAACTGACGGCACTTCGACCTGACATTCCCCTCAAGGGCTGCCCAAATGTTCGAATTGAAAGCATGCAGCTGAGGGGTCATGTTGGATCCATAGAAAGTCTGCTGGTTGGCCCCGTCAGCATATCGGTCTGCTGAAGGAATCTGGTGTCCCCGTGCATAAGTACCTCCGCTGAATGCCCTGAACAAAACCGGCTGATTCTTGCGTGGGATCTTAGGATCAAGATTCCAATCATTCGTCCTTCCGACGCCGCTGCTGATCGTCCATGGATTCAGGGGATATGCAACCCAATGGGCGACAATATCCTTCTCGCTCATATACAAGGAGAAATTCCTGAAATAGGTGCTTCCAAGAGTCATTTCGTGAGGGATGAAAAAACATCCATCATTCTCCTCAGTAGCGGGAAGTTCAAGCCACATAGGTACAGGATAGGAAACCAACTCATCAGAAACTATAACTTCTGATGATGAACGGTTCTGGGTAAGTGTACACGCCGACTCTTCCAGACCAGATGTCAATACCAGTCTGCATGTCCGGACTGAGGTTGAATTGTTTTTCGCATAGTGAATTGTTACAGGTTTCCCAAGGGCCTGACTGCTTGTCACAGCGACCGACTCCTCTTCGCTGCCCCATGTGGTCAGCCACACCCAATCTATTTCTTCACTCTCTCCTTCCGTTACCAAAGAAAGAGTCCATTCGCCGTCCGCCGTCACATCTACGAACTGACTGCCCGACTTTTCTGACACCTCGGCTGATTTCAAAGAAACCTTGACAACCGAAATCTTTTCGTTTGTACATGAAACCGAAAAAACCAGGAACAGCAGCATCGCTGCCGTTCCCAGTAATTCTGATATTCTCTTAGTTCCCAACGTAAATCGATTATTGAGCTGCGTAGAATTCGATTTTCGCAATCTCTACGTATTTATTAGTCTTTGTACTATTCGTGACATTGAACACGAACTTGTAATATGCATTTGCCGGGAAGTCAGCAACGATATCCACAGGGGTACTTGCAGTTACGGTAAACTCTTTCTCTACTGCATTGGAAAAATCTTTGTCCGTTGAATAAACCAATTTTGCAGAATTAAGAGTAATGCCGACAGTACCAGGTGTGAAAGTAATCTTGCTGATTGCAGATGACATAGGAGTTTCAGTATAGAGAGCCCTATCTACATCTGTAATCTCTTTCCCACCAACCCTCCAAGGCTTTGGCAGACCATTTTGATCTGGTTTCATATTTCCCTGACAAGTCCAAGTGATGCCGTCAATCTCCAACGAGCCTTGATTATTATAGCCATTGTTAGGGCCAACGGTTCCTTCTTTTGAAGTATCTAATGTATATACAGGAGTTCCTGCTGCTCCGGCTGCCTTCTGTGTGATGGATACAGCAGCGGTTTTGCCACCATCATAAGTAAAGGTTACAGTAGCTTTCTTCTCTGTAGATTCCTCATTTGCAGCAAAAGTAACCTTTACGGTTGCGCTGTTTTCTCCCTGAGTCTTGTCAAGAGTGAATGCGGCATTGTCGCAAGCTGCCGTCCAGGAAGTATTGGAGTTGACGGAAATTTCTGTTTCTGTTGCAGTTGCAAGTACCGAAACGGTAGCAGGAGATACGGTTAGGTAAGGAGAATTTCCAGCCTTAACATCAGTCAGGACGATATTGATGTACTTGCCACCTGATGTATATACATAATAGCCAGTATATGTAACGCCTGGCACAGAGATAAATGCTGAGAGATCCTGAACTGGATAGAGAATAGAACCAGTGTTAGTTGTAGCACCGTCAACATTCACATTGTAGTAATTGCCGCTCTGAACAAGTGTTCCCACATAAGATACATACTTCACAGTAGATGAAGAGAAACTGTCAAATGAAGAAGTGATGTCTTCTGGAGCAGGATGTGTAACGGTAGTCGTAGAACTCTTTGTTACAGCAGGACTTGTAAGCTGAGGCATATTGCTGTACGTAGCCCTTGAACCCTTCACAGTGATGACATCACCTTCCTTGCAATCAGCTGTTCCATAAACGAAGAGGTAGTCATCGGCGGCGTCCTTAACAAGGAAACTCTTGGTTGTGGTTGCCATAACTGTCACATTATTGAGGGTAACCTCAGAACCATCCTTAGAAGCGACAACCTCTGAAATCTTGTCTGTATCTACCTCTCCTGCAGGCTCCGATTCGGTTTCACCGTTAAGAGAATAGATGTATGCAGCACCTCTTCCAACGGTCTCGTATGTACCGTTATAGTTGGTAAGCTGGCCGTATACGACAACTTCATCTCCGACCTTGACCTGATCTGCACTTGTAAATTTTACATTTCCCAGATAGTAAACCTGGAAGCAGTAAAAATCAGGAGTTACCTGTCCCTCTGGATCGTCTGTGATGTAGAACTTACCATTACCATAATCCGAAACGGCAGACTCATGTCCTGAAGCCAATTTCTTGATGTAACCCTTCACATAGACTTTGTCAGAAGTTGTTGCACCACTTTCAAGTTCAGCGCAGATATTTGCGGCCTGGGATGCGAGATACGGATTTTCCTTCGTTCCGTCACCTGGCTTGAGGTCAAGGCCGGTTGCTTGTTTTACTGTCAAGTCTGCAGAAACCTTCCTCGTTGTAGATTTCTGGAAATGAACGATTGCCTCACGAGCAGCTCCAGCATTGGCATCCACATAGAGAACAACCTCACCATCTCCTTTACCGCTCTCGACAGAAAGTTTGACCCAGTCAGCATCACAACTTGCAACCCAGTTACAATCAGCTGTCACAGCGACAGTTACTTCCTGTTGGGCAGCACCGACTTCCACAACTGATTCCGGATCAAGTGAAAGATTTGACCCGTCCAGCCCTGTTCCCAACTGACAACTTACACAAGTGCCAGCAATGGCCAGAACAGCCACAATAAGTTTTGAAACTATTTTCATAATCTATAAATTTAAAATTTCTAAACTGTTTATAAAAATTGCTTGACATTTCCCACATCTACATGGATGCAAATTACAAATTTATCACAAATTGACAATAAATCAAATTACATGCTCGATTATTGACATATTTGTGACAAAAACAAGTTATTTGAAGTACTTTTGCAAAATCTTTACAATTTGAGTTTTTTATCATGGGGAAAATAAAATTCTGGCTGAACAATGCCAGGCACATATCTTTGCCGCAGAGTATGCTGCCTGCGCTTACTGCGGTGGCTCTTTCCTATGGCGGGGCTGAATTCTCGTGGGGAGCGGTGGCTCTATGTCTTGTCGGCGTTGCAGCAATGCATCTCGGGCTCAACCTGCTCGATGACTGGTTCGACTATAAGGAAGGCTCTGGCGAGGCGCGTCAGGCGGCTGCTTCGGAAGGATTCAGGGGCAGGATTGTCAAATATCCTTATCTCACTTCGGGAGAAGCCACCATGGACCAGCTGCTGAAAGCGGTCGGGGTGTTCCTCGGCATTGCCGCCCTTTGCGGAGCAGGCGTAATTGCAATCCGGGGATTTGCAACATTCTGGTGGATAGCCATTGCACTGATTTTGGGAGTGTCATATTCAGGAGGGCCTCTCAAGCTCGGTTTCCACGGACTCGGAGAGCTTGTCATATTCATAATGTTCGGGCCGCTTCTGATGACCGGAGTCCATTTCGCCGTCACAGGAGAGGTAGGATGGAAAATAATCCTCCTGTCCGTCTGCGTCGGACTTCTGGTCACGAACATAGTGTACTCCCATTCAGTCCTCGATGCGGTGCCTGACAGGAAAATGGGAAAGAAGACAATGGCTCATCTTATGGGCGGGGCGAAAGGCCAGCTTGCCTTGTCGGCAGTGTTCAATTTCCTGCCGTATCTGATTGTAATAACAGGAGTTGCACTGGGTCTTCTGAATCCGTTCTACCTCCTTGTACTGGTCGTACTGCCTGTATGCATCTGGTTATGGGACTCGCTCCGAAGATTCGTCGCAGGAGAGGATGTGAAACCGGAGCCGAAATGGTGGATGGGCCCCATGGGTGATTTCAAGGCCTACCGTGAATATGGAATCGACTGGTTCATGATACGGTGGCTGACGGCAAGAAACATAGTCATGTTCTTCTGTATCATCATAATAGCAGTAAATATAATTTTCAACTGATATATATGAAAAAAATTATATACCTCGCCCAGTGGTTCATCAGGGCACGATTTTTCGGGAGAAGGGCTCCCCTGCAGACCGTATTGTTCATATCCGACAGATGCAACCTTCGCTGCAAGCATTGCAGTGTCTATGAGCTGGAGCATCCGCATAACATGACCTACGAACAGGTACGCGGGCATTTGCAGAAATCATACGACGCAGGTTCTCGCTTCGTGGATTTCGAAGGAGGAGAGGTAACAATCTGGAGAGACGGGGACAGAACAATCAATGACCTGATTGATCTTGCCAAAGAAATAGGTTTCTTCTCATGCACCATCACGACCAACGCCCAACTGCCTTTCAAGGGATCTCACGCCGATTCTATCTGGGTCAGCCTCGACGGCACCGGTTCGTTCCACGAGGAGGTCAGGGGCAAGGGCACATTCGCCCGCCTGGAGAAAAACATTGCAGAGTGCGGACATAAGCATTTGAGTGTCAATATGGTTGTCAACACATTAAATTACACCGATGTTGAGAATACCATCGAATATGCCCGCAACAATCCTGCAATCGAATCGATTTCAATCAATTTCCACACTCCTTTCGAGGGCACTGAATATCTTTCCATTGACATGGATAAGAGGCGTGCAATCATCGACAAGGTCATTGAGATGAAGAAAAAGGGTTATCCGATAATGAATTCCGTGTCCGGTCTCAAAAAGATGAAGCACAATGAGTTCAAAAAGCGCTGCTGGGTCACTGACTTCGTCTATCCTGACGGCAGCAGGGGCTATTGTGTAGGTTACGGCACCGACAAATGCGACCAGTGCGGATTCTGCATGTCCGGGGAAATGGCCTCCCTGTTTTCATTCTGCCCTGACACCATATTTGCCGGCCTGAAACTGCGGGTGTAAAAAACGGGGATTCTGCATATTTTGCCTATATTTCCTCTAAAGACCTACTCAAAGCATAAACAAGCCCCCAATATAGCACATATTGCTGAAACAAACCATACTTTCGCAGAAAATTCTTGGAAAGTATAGAGTTCCAACTGCCGAGAGTATCAAATTATTAAATTTGCATAATTAAAATTCAATAATTAATTTTGCATAAATGAATTTGTCATGAAAAACCCATTTTACATAAACGGTACAATACCCGAAGAATACTTCTGCGACAGGAAAAATGAGACTGACACACTTGTACGTCATATTCAAAACAAATCAAACGTGCTGCTCACGTCACCAAGGAGGATGGGAAAGACTCAGCTCATACGTCATCTGTATGCACAACCTATAATCTCTGAGACATATTACACATTCTACATCGATATATATCCGACTACAAGCCTTGCAGAATTTGTTCTGCTGCTTGGAAAGGAAGTATATGGGACTCTTGCGCCCAAGGGAAGGAAGGTCCTTGATCTTTTTATCGGCGCGCTTAAATCCCTCTACGGAAGTTTCGGATATGATGCGCTCACTGGACTTCCCACATTCAACGTCATGCTCGGAGACATAGTCAGACCTGAGACAACGCTTGAGGAACTTTTCCGTTTTCTCGAAGAAGCCGACAGGCCCTGCATATTGGCCATTGATGAGTTTCAGCAGACAGGAAGATATCCCCAGAAGAATGTGGAGGCCCTGCTCAGAACATACATACAAAAAATGGGTAACTGCAGCTTCATCTTTGCCGGAAGCGAAAGACACTCGCTCGAAAATATGTTCAACTCACCTGCAAGGCCATTTTACAACAGTGCGGGATATATGCACCTTGACCGTATAGAGAGACATACTTATGTAGATTTCATAATTGATAAGTTCCGGGAATGCGGCAGGACAGTACCGGAGGACATCTGCGGATTTGTCTATGACCTTTTTGAGGGACATACGTACT
Organism: Candidatus Cryptobacteroides sp.; assembly: GCA_051870095.1. GTDB lineage: Bacteria > Bacteroidota > Bacteroidia > Bacteroidales > UBA932 > Cryptobacteroides. The sequence goes on from JBJEBN010000042.1 coordinate 9,937, forward strand.
ACATCCACCAGACGATGCACGATGTCTTCGCCAGACAGAATGAAGTCACCCGGGAACTTGTACTTGACGCCATAGAACAAATCCTCTCCGACCGGGAACACTATTACATGAACCAAATGTCCTTCCTCAGTCTCGCGCAAAAGGAAGTCCTGATAGCTGTTGCAAAGGATGGTGAAGTCTCCGCTCCGACATCCGCAGCATTCATCAGAAAACATGCACTGCAGTCTGCAAGCTCAGTGCAGAATGCCATGAAAACACTCCTTGAGGACCAGATTCTGACATACAGCCAGAAGGATGGAAAAAAAACATACTCAATAGCTGACAGGTTCTTCCGGTTGTGGATAAATCAAGTTTACTGACACAACACGAAAGTACATGAACCAACAAAAGAGGCTTGCCGTTTTTCTGCAAGCCTCTTTTGTATGAGAACCGGACCCGGAAAGGTCAACGTGGGTGTTATTATTTTATAAACCTGCCTCAGAACAAGGCAAGCTAATGCTGTGCCTTTGCCTGATCCGGTAGTTGATGCTTTATTATTTATAAGTAACCTTGATCTCGTTGAATCGAACCTGTGATGTTGCCTCAAATGCAACAGATTTAGCAGAACCAGTCCAAACGATAGCAGTGCCGGTGTCCTCTACAGTTCCTGTTTCAACTGTAACAGGACCCTTTTTACCGCCATAATATACAAACTCAAGCTTTGTGAACTCTTTCTCTGCTGAGAAAGTAAGAACATCGTGAGCATAGAATCTAACACCCGGGTCACCGGCATTGAAATTAGATGCCGAAGCGGAATTATTCTGTTTATCATAAGAACATGTGAGTGAACCCATTTTATATGTCTTGCCAACCTCAAATGTAATTGCTTCACTGAAGCAATTTGCCATAAGGATGGATTCCGAATTGACATCGCCACCAGGCTCCTCACCAGCTGGAGCAGTATACTCCAGACAAATACCGCCAGCAGCCATTTGAGGTGTTCCGTTATATGATCCTCTCTTTCCTGCTACGGTTATCTTGCCACCAACCTGCGGATTCAAAGTGGCAACAGATGATTTGTCAAAAGTGGTGACACGGTAAAGGAATACCGAATTTTCCCCATCCTTAACAGTAATGCCAACATTATTATATTTGTCGCTCAAGTCCTTGACCTCAACTATCTCACCAGAGACAGCATAGACAACGTCATTTTCTTCAGCAGCAAGGAACTCTGCTACCGTAGCTTTGGTGTAACGCTCGTGTGAGACATATACGCCACCCTGCGCCATCTGAGGAGCTCCATTATAAGAACTTCTCTTTCCGACGAAAGTAACCATGTCTCCAACTTCCAAACCGAGATCCTCGATATTGCCTTCTTTTGTAACGGCCCTGTAAATCGTCACAGTCTCTCCAAGACCACCGGCAATAACCAAATCAGCATTGTGATACTTTGAGCTTGCTGAAACGCTCCTGATAACGCCTGTAACCCTATACTGAGTCTGGTCTTCTGCAGCAGCGAGGAATTCGGCAACTGTTGCATCGATGATGGCACCTTCCTGAGTCAAGGTAGTGGCAGCAGTATATTCCACACCACCCTTGGAAGTCTTGAAGGTAAGCTCAACACTGCGGTCTCCACCCTCATTGGATGCGGCAACAAACACGACAGAAGCAGCTGAACCAGAAACATTGAGTCCGGCAACAGAAAGCCATGCCTTTGCAGCCTCAGGGATATCAACGCTCACACCTTCACCTTTGACGGAAAGGTTCACCTTGAACTCACCGCCTTCAATCGGAAGCATGGCATCCTCAGGCTCAACACTATCAACCTTGATAAGGGACTTCTCGATCGCAATCACGGTAACATTCACCAACTCAATGGTAGAGCCGTAAGTCGTCTTAGGACCCTCAATGGTAACAATATCACCCTGTTCTATTCCAAGCTTCTCAAACTGCTTTTCTGCTCCCTCATAGAGAGTACCATATACATATATGGTTCCTGTCTCATCGGTCACATTGTAGTTGCCGTAAAGGGAATTCTGGATTGCACCTACAGTACCTTTAACCCTGTAAGTAGTTCCGTCCTCACCAGCAAGGACTGCAGAAATAGGTGAAATAGGAAGTTCCACTGCCTCTGCCATCTGGAGGACATTGAGTACCTGAGTTGCTCCGTCACAAACAAGATGAAGGATTGCCTCATTGGTTGCAGTAGCAGCCTCTGCATGGAATGTGACAGTATATTTCCCAGCTGCACCTGATGCAGGAGATACGGTAAGCCATTCCGGAATGTCATTGATAGCCCAATCACTTGTGGCATTCACAGTGACATCAACGGAACCGCCATTAACCGGAAGAGCGATATAGGACTGAGAGACCTGGACCTCTGAAAGGTGTGCCTCCTCAAGCTCTGTACAGCCTATGGCAAGAGCCAGGACTGCCAGCAATGATGTTATGATATATCTAAGTTTCATAAAATTTCCGGAAGATGATTAGTTAAACATGTATTTGATGCCGACAGAAGCATACCAGCACTGACCAATAGAGTGATAACGCTGCCAAGTCTCGGTATTGCCATTGTAAGCTGCCGGAGTTGAGAATGTCGGATATCCTTCTGCATCAACACCTTCATATTTCAGGATTCTGCCTTCTCCGAGATCCGGATTCATATATTTGCTTACGCCCCACTTGGAGTTGAACAGGTTGAGAAGGTTCTTGACATCGAGACTGAGCTGAATTATGTTCATGGAGTTGCCAGCCTTGATCCTGAAGTCATGCTTGTAGCTGAAATCAAGCCTGTGTACCCAAGGAGAGTAAACACTGTAAGCCTCAGCATACTTACCCTGGTTCTTGCTCAGATACTTGTCGTTGTGTACATATGCAAGGAAGCGGTCTGCATCGTCCTGAGATACGAAGCGGAAATCGTTGTTTGCCACCTGCTCATCAGTTGGGATATAGATAAGGTCGTAGTTGTAACCGTCACCATTCATATCATTCTGAGTCATGTAAGAGTAATTGTATCCGCCTCTCCATGCCTCGTAGATGAATGCAAAATGGTTTCCGCATTTATCTGAATATGCAAGATTTGCGACAACGCGGTCAGGTGTCACATATTCAGAATTGTGAAGACCAGGGTCATTAGGACCATTCACTGTACCCATATAGTTAAGTACTGATGAAGCATTTGAACCTGGCATACCGGTCAACTCCTTGCTGACAGTATGAGTGTAGGCTGCCATAAGGCGAAGACCCTTGACTGGCTCCATATTGATTGAAGCACTTGCAGAATAACCATATCCCTTATGAGTATTCTCAAGGACATAAGCACTCTTTCCTGTATATTTGAATTCCTGATAGATTGGACGATTGTCAACTCCGTTGAACCTTGTGAAGCCATCAACAGGTTTTACATTCCAGTCTGTAAGGCAGACACCGTTTATGGTCTTGTTGTAGATTCCTTCAGCTGAAATGCTGAATGGGAATGATGTAGGGAAAGAATAATCAATTCCGAGAGAAGTCTTCCATACCTGAGGCATCTTGAACTTAGGGTCAACGCCGCAGATAGAGGATGGAAGCGTACCATCTTCAGGAGTAATCGTTGAAGGATAACCCATTCCCTGAAGTTTTGCAAGGAGGTCCTTACGGGTAAGGATTCCGCCGGCAAACTCGTTCATGTCAGTATTGCTGCTATTGAGTTGGGCCTGGTACTGAACCATACCTGAGTTGGTAGGCATATTGGTAAAGAACACGAGCGGGAGACGGCCTGAGAAGAAGCCTGTACCTCCGCGAAGCTTGAAGCTCTTGTCACCGAGAATGTCCCAATTGAATCCGATACGAGGAGAAACGGAGATATTGGATGATGGCCATTTACCTGTATCGATATGGCGGCAACCATCTACGTGAGCATCCGGATTGGCGGCATCGTGAGGAGTACCATAGTTGAGAGCAAGGACAGCATTGTTGGTCATAACATCCTTGTTGTCATAGAAGAGACCATCTATACGGAGACCGTAAGTAAGTTTGAATCTGTCAGTTGCCTGCCATTCATCCTGTGCATACAAGCCCAGTTTGTGGAAACGCACACGTGCTGCAGGATTCTCTTCTCCATCATATCCATATGTAAGACATACGACCTCTGGAGCAGCTCCGGTCAGGAAGTCGTCAAGGCTTCTGTAACGGTAATAACCGGTTCCATTTCTCATATATGAGTTGTCAGCCATCTGATATTCATAATTGATACCGGCTGTAACCTTATGATTTCCACCATACCATGTCAAATCATCCTTGATACCGACATGGGTGTTGTGTACGGCGTTGTTCCATGTGAAGAGCTCGTAACCCAATGAAATGTAAGGCAGTACAGAAGATCCGTCATCATTCCTGATATCAATGAACGGGAAGTCGGAAGAGTTTGTTCCACGGACATCGTTCAGGAGGGAGAATGTTGCAAGGAACTGATTGGACAGGTTCTCATTGATACGGCTGTTCAGGTCGAGAGTTGCAGAATGTACGATGTTGTCCATTGAGTACATTGAGTTCGCATAGGACATACCATACTGTGAAGTACGGCCATACGCAGAACGTGAACCGCCATCCATTGAAGAAGAGTTAGGAGCATTCCATGCCTTGTTCAATGTATAATTGTACCTGATAGCAAGATGATTATTGTCGTTTATGTTCCAGTCAATGCGGGCAAGAGCCTTCATATTGCTTTCATTGGCAGGGAATGAAGTCCAGGAACCGGTATCATATCCATATTTCTCCTTTACGAAGTCTGAAACTGTCTTCAGATCCTCAAGTTTGGTGCGAGAAATATAATTGTCAGCATCTGCGACTCCGTCCTCGGAACCTCTCCACCTGTTGGCAACCGTAGGTATCTGTGAATACTCGAAGTTGACGAAGAAGAAGAGTTTGTTCTTTACAATCGGGCCGCCGAGAGTAAATCCGTAGGTAGTGTTGCGGTCCTTGTCACGGGCAGAAGCAACCGTCTCACCTTCAACTGTATCACCGCGCATATTCTCATTCCTATGATAAATATAAGCGCTTCCCTTGAAGGTATTGGTACCTGACTTGGTGATTGCATTGACACCACCTCCGATGAAGTTGGTCTGGCGGACATCGTATGGAGAAATCACCACCTGCATTTCCTCGATTGCGTCAATGGAAATCGGGCTTCCACCGCCAGGAAGGCTGCTGCTGAGACCGAAGTTGTTGTTGAAGTTCGCACCATCCACGGTGAAATTGGCTGTTCTTCCGTCCGCACCGGCGAAGCTCATACCATTACCGCCATACGGAGAAAGACGTGTCACATCGGTGATGCTCCTTGATACTGTCGGCAGAGATGTAATCTGCTGGCTTGAAATATTGGTTGCAGCACCTGTTTTCTCAGCAGAGAATTTCGATGCCGCATTTGAAACGACGATAGCTTCGCTCAGAAGCTCGGCATTGTCGTCCAAAGAGGCATTCAAAGATGTCGTTTCTGCGAGTTGCAGAGTGACATCTGTAACTGTCACGGTCCTATAACCAAGACAGCTAACCTCTACAGAGTAAGGACCGCCGGCACGCATACCATTGATGGCATAGCGTCCCTCGGCATTTGTAATGACACCGTAAACGGTTCCTGATGGGGTGTGGGTAGCGACTACGGCTGCACCAACAACCGGGACTCCGGCCTTGTCAATGATACGGCCTCCGAGAGAAGCTGTTGTCACCTGTGCAAAAGCAGAAACACCCACGAACATTACTGATACCACAAGGCACAGCAAACGCTTAATTGTTTGTTTCATAATGTTTTATAGGTTTATAAAATACAATAACGCTGCAAAGATAACAATTTTTATCGTTTTGTCGCCCTGTATTTCACTTTTCGTAACTATTTAACCCGTTCGTAACATCGCTTTCCAACGGCTGACAGCACGGTGTTGTTTATCCTCCAGACGCAGGCGGAAGCAGAAGGCAGAGCAGCAAAA
>JBJEBN010000043.1:0-2918 GCA_051870095.1 Candidatus Cryptobacteroides sp.
AATTGCGTTTGGGAGGGAATTGCTTCGAGAGCCCCTCCTATAGTCGGACGAATATTATGTTTCCTATCTCTGTCATATCAGCCACAAAGATAGTCAATATTCCGGATTTTCAAGAGTGAATTTTATTAAAACCTGCAAAATTTATTAAAACAGAAAAATATGACGAGTCAGCATCGTCATCCCCTCTGACCGTGATCCCCTCGCATTGATCGGGGATCTCAATAATGTAAGGAGTAATGACAGAGATACCCGAACGGTGTCGGGCATGACGTAATGGGTTGGCCATGACAATCAATCTTTGGATTGTGTTTTTATTTCAAATGTAGAATTTGTGCGATTTTCGTGGGGGGGGGGTGAATGTTATATATGAAAGAAATTATTAACTTTGTAAGTTTAAAATTTAGAGTTTTTTATTATTAAAAATAAAGTACAAATAAATTGTTGGTTGTTAAGGAGTTAATAGTAATTTTGTCTTGCTTGCTTATAAGCGGGTCCTTCGCCTCTGCTTCAGATTTGTCTTGGGGGGCGTGGCTTTGCCAATAATTCTTCAACCGGCAAGATTGAAGTACAGGTCTTCTTTGATCGAGGTCGAGCAGTAATTGACCCAAGTTACAGAAGCAACGGAGATAATATATCCCGTTTCCTGATTGCTCTTGACAGCCTTTCCTGCATTCCTGGCCTAAAAATCGACAGTCTGGTTATCATCAGTTCCTCATCATCTCCGGAAGGCGGTACAAACCTGAATGATGCTCTGAGTCTGAGACGTGCTGCCGCTCTCAAGAGTCTTATCAAGGGCAGATGCCTGCCGGAAGCAACTTATCATATACAATCGGTCGGCGAAGACTGGGAGACATTGCTCGGACTGCTTCGCAATTCAACTCTAAAAGGCAAGGAGGAGGCAATCCGGATAATCGAGGATACCCCTATATATAATAAGGAGTGGAAAAATTGTAGGTGGTCGTGAAAAATCCATGATGGACTTGCACGCAGGGCGTTTCTGGTGGGCGATGGATGAGAGCATCTTCCCGTTGCTCAGGCAGGCCATGCTGACAGTCTTCTATACCAAACGGTATGATGACATCGCCGCTCTTGACTTGCGGGTGAGCGGAATACCGAGTCCCCGTCTGCAATGTTCTTCTGCAGGACAGTTAGCATTACAGAATCGGACACATAACCCGTTGCAGCCTAATGTTTCTCAGGCTAGTAAACTGAACACGTCTCAGCCTGATGCCTCAGAATCCCTCAGCCGGACTGCCTCACAGCCTGAGGAATCGTCATCATTGCAAGGGATGAACCGACCGGTTTTTGCTATCAAGACCAATCTCCTTTTCGATGCTGCATCACTTCTCAATCTCGGTGTTGAAGTTCCTGTTGGGAAGAGGTTCAGCATTGCGGTGGACGGGTATTTTCCATGGTGGCGTAACCGCTCAAAAGATGTTACCATTCAAATGCTTGCAGCTGATATAGAAGGTCGCTTCTGGTTCGGGGACAGGGACTTGCGGAAACCGATGACGGGCTTTTTCGCAGGTGTTTATGCCGGGGCAGGATATTTTGATTTCCAGTTGGGTAAGTTGACCGGAAGCAATGGAATCCAGGGAGATTTCTTCCTCACCGCAGGCATCAGTGCAGGCTATGCCCACAGAATCAGCGACCATCTAAGGCTTGAATATAGTTTGGGAATCGGTTATATCCAATGCAATTTCCGTGAATATGTAAGCATTAAAGACACCAAGTACGGTGATATAAAAGCAATTCTCTATCCTTGGGAGGTGAAGAGAGTGTCCGGTGTGCTTCCGACAAAAGCTTCAATTTCACTGGTCTGGATGCTGTCATCAAAAAAAGGAGGTGCGAGATGAGAGGGTTGAGGTACGTATTGATGCTGGTCTGCCTGCTTCCGATCTTCGCTTCGTGCAAGCTTGACCATCTGTATTATGCATCCTCAGGTACGGCTACGGTGCTGGTAGAACCGGACTGGAGCAAATCTGGCATACATCCGAACGGAGTAACCGTATTCGCTTTCAATGAATCGGACGGATCTCTGTACAAACGTTTTCCCCCAGTAAGCGCTCAGGAGAAATGCTATGTCAGGTTGCCTGAGGGTGATTTTACTTTGGTCGTCATGAACGATACTCCGGAGGAATTCGGCGGGACCATTGCTTTCGAAGGAAGCGACAATCTGAATACATTCATTGCAAGGGGAGTGAAGGATGAACAGAAGAGCAAGAAACTTTCGGAGCATCTTGCTTCAAAGGCTGAAGGTGACGATGAGGAATATTGTATAGTTGAGCCTGATACCCTCGTTGTTTCTGTTGTAAAGGGACTTCATATTGCTCCCGAGCAAATAGATTACTACTATGACAAGCCTCAGGCAGATTATTCCGTAGAATCTGCCATACAGGTTGATGTTGAACCTGCTCCTGTCATATCGTCCGTGAACATAAAAGTTCATGTGAAAGGACTCAAATATGCCAGGGGAACTACATTGTCATTCTTCAGGGGAGTCTCAGCTGGACATTATCCAGCCCTCGGCGTAAATTCATCGCAGACGGTGGCACAGGCTTTCATACTCAATAACAGGACCTTTGATCCAGGGTCTGATTCCGACGGTACAATACGGGCGGATTTCCTTTCGTTCGGTTTTGCCGGTGACGGGAACACGGAAAGCAGGTACTACCTTGATATCAATTTTGTCTTGATTAATGGAGAATCTTATCCTATGTCATTTGACGTAACGGACGTTATCTCGATTGATGTAACCCTTGCTCTCCAGCTCACTTTGAATCTTGATCTCGATATTGAACTTCCGGAGGTAGTGGGTGAAGAAGAGGAAGGCGGATTCAATACGGATGTAATCGAATGGGACGATGAAATAGTGGATATTCCTATGTAAATCAATAATTTAATAATTTATAAATCTT
>JBJEBN010000044.1:0-15643 GCA_051870095.1 Candidatus Cryptobacteroides sp.
CAGGTCGCCAACCTTGAAATCGAAATTCACACCACCTGCCGCATTTGAGACAAACAGACAGCTTATACCGAGGACTTTCATGACCCTGATTGGAAGCGTCACCAAATCCATCGGATATCCTTCATAATAATGGAAGCGCCCCTGCATGGCAAGCACGAACTTTCCGCCGAGCTCTCCTGCGATGAAATTGCCCTTGTGTCCCACGGCTGTCGAAACCGGAAATCCGGGAATCTCCTTGTACGGAATCACTACAGGATTTTCTATCTTGTCTGCAAGTTTGCCGAGTCCGCTTCCCAATACTATACCGGCGACAGGCTTTCTGCCGTCGAGTTTTGCGGCAATGAATTCCGCCGCCTTGTTGATTCTTTCTACTCTTGGATCCATATTCAGAAAATAATAGCCTCGTAACGAGGAATAGATTATAAGATTGTTCCCAGCACCTTCCTTGCCTCGGACAAAATTTCCTTCTCGCCTGAGACGACTCTGTTCCTCATCACGAACTTTCCTTTGCAGATCAGTGAATCTATGCAGTCGCTGTGGGCGGAATAGATGAAATTGGCAAGAAACGAACCAGGGGAAATGAAATGCAGGTTGTCAGTGTCCACTATCATGAGGTCTGCCGGCGCTCCCTCCTGAACGACTCCGGTTCCGTTGCCGAGTGCACGTCCTGCATTTGCCGTGGCCATGTCAAGAAGTTCATCAAGAGGCATTGCTGTAGGGTCTCCGCGCCATGCTTTCTGAATCATTGCGGAAGTCTTCATCGTCTCGAGCATGTCGAGGTTGTTTGAGGATGCACATCCGTCCGTTCCGAGGCATATGTTGGCACCTGCATCACGTAGTTCGTTGTACAGGAATCGGTAACCGGAACATAGCTTCAGATTGGAATTCACATTGTGTACACAGTTGACCCTGCGCCTGCCGAGGATTTCGACATCTTTTTCGGAGAGCCAGAGAGTATGGGCCGCAATCACGTCAGGGCCGAGGAAACCGAGTCTGTCAAGATATTCAACCGGAGTAAGGCCACCGTGGACGGCCTTGCAGTCTTCCACTTCCTTGCTGGTCTCGGATACATGGATATGCAACTTCAGGCCATGCTTTGCCGCGAACTCCGAAGCCCATAGGATAGTGGATTCGCAGACTGAATAGATGGCATGCACGGCAATCATGAACTGTGATTTTTCCGGCCAGGCAAGAGATTGCTCATATTGGGAAATGCATTCGTCTATCTGCCGCGCAGCTTCCTCAGGATCGTTCCTGTCGCAAAGGACGTAGGAAAGAACCGGGCGCAGTCCCGTTTCAAGTGCCGCACGGCGTGCCTGAGGCATCATCCAGTAATGGTCGTTGAAAGTCGTGGTACCCGACTTCAGCATTTCAAGACAGGCCAGCCTTGTCGCCTGATATACATATTCTTCATCTATCTTCGATTCAACCTTCCAGATGCGGTCAAGCCAGTCATGGAACAATATGTCCTCTCCTACGCCTCTCATCATGGACATCGCAGCATGGGTATGCATGTTCACGAAGCCGGGCAGAAGAGCCTTACCCGTACAGTCGACGGTCTCCACTCCGGAGGCCGCGGGAGAAGACTGGACGGAACCCGACGGAACTATCCTGGAAATCAGGCCGCCGAATATGGTTATGTCAACTTTCCTGTCTCCCGACAGAATATTCTTCAACAATATGGTTCCCATAAACAATTATCTCATTCGCCTGTCAATCAGGCGCTTTTTATTATAAATTTCTTCAAAGTTACACAAAATATTTATAAAGGTTGTAAGAAAATGATTATATTTGTGTGATTTTGGAACTTTATAGAACACTTTTTCCGAAGATGTCCTGACCGGCATGACGGGAAGTGTCTCAACAGTAAATACATATTAATAATGGCATTCAAAGGAGCTATAGAAATCGATCAGAACAGATGCAAAGGGTGCTCTGTCTGCATCACCAACTGCCCCACCGACAGCATTCAGCTGTCCAGGATGGTCAACAGCAAAGGTTATCATTATGCCGAGATGACAGGCGACGCCTGCATAGGTTGCAGCAGCTGTGCTGTAGTCTGTCCTGATTCGGTGATTACGGTTTACAGAGTAAAAATCCAATAAGATGGCAGAAAAGATTCTAATGAAAGGCAACGAAGCCATTGCCATTTCGGCAATACGCAACGGTGTCGACGGGTATTTCGGTTATCCTATCACTCCGCAATCGGAGGTCATGGAGACGCTGATGAAGGAAAGGCCATGGCTAACCACGGGCATGACGGTTCTCCAGGCTGAAAGCGAGACATCTTCAATAAACATGGTCTATGGAGGTGCAGGATCGGGCAAGAAGGTGATGACTTCATCCAGTTCACCGGGTATAAGCCTCATGTGCGAGGGAATAAGCTATATGGCTGGAGCCGAGCTTCCATGCGTAATCGTGGACTGCCAAAGGGGTGGTCCCGGTCTTGGAACAATCCAGCCGAGCCAGAGCGACTACAACCAGGTCGTCAAGGGAGGCGGTCACGGCGATTACAGGAACATCGTCCTCGCACCGGCATCGGCTCAGGACATGTATGATTTCGTCGACTGGGGATTCGACCTCGCATTCAAATACCGCAATCCTGTTGTGATTCTTGCCGACGGCATCATCGGGCAGATGATGGAGAAGGTGGAGCTGAGGCCGGAGAAGCCTCGCAGGACTGCAGAGCAAGTGAAGGCTGATGCGCCTTGGGCAACTCTCGGAAAGCCGGCAGACAGGGAGCGCAACATCATCACGTCCCTATCGCTCGAAGCCGACGTGCAGGAGCGTTTCAACAGGAAACTGAAGGATAAATACGATGAAATCGAGGCGAATGAGGTGAAGTACGAGACATATCTGACGGACGATGCGGAATACATACTTGTTGCATTCGGTTGCTCATCAAGGATATGTGAAGCCGCCGTGGACCTTCTTCGCGAGCAGGGCTTCAAGGTGGGCATGCTCCGTCCTGTCACCCTTTTCCCTTTCCCTTCCGCCAAACTGGCATCCCTTGCAGAGCAGTGCAGAAGCATGATGAGCATCGAGCTGAATCTCGGCCAGATGGTGGAGGATGTGCGTCTGGCAGTCAACGGAAGATGTCCTGTCGGATTCTACGGCAGGCAGGGAGGCAATATCTTCACCCCTGATGAAATTGCCGGGGAGTTCAAGAAATTCAACAATCTGAAATAATCTGAATCATGAATATCGAAGACATAAAGAAACCGGAGAACATCGTCTACAGGAAGACTCCTCTCCTGACCGACACGGTGATGCATTATTGCCCCGGATGCTCGCACGGAACCGTCCACAAACTTATTGCCGAGGTCATCGAGGAGATGGGCATCCAGGAGCAGACTGTTGCCGTAAGCCCTGTGGGCTGCTCCGTATTTGCATACAACTACATTGATGTCGACTGGCAGGAAGCTGCACACGGACGCGCTCCGGCCCTCGCCACGGCAATCAAGAGGCTTAACCCAGAGAAATATGTGTTCACATATCAGGGAGACGGCGACCTCGCTTCCATCGGAACCGCTGAAATCATCCATGCATGCAGCCGCGGAGAGAACATAGTCGTTATTTTCATCAACAACGGAATCTACGGAATGACCGGAGGACAGATGGCTCCTACAACCCTGCTCGGAATGAAGACATCCACCACCCCATACGGCCGTGACGCCAAACTGAACGGATTCCCTATGGTCATCGCCCCGATGCTTGCCCAGCTTGACGGAACGGCATTCATCACTAGGCAGGCCGTCCACACTGCTGCTGCTGCGAGAAAGGCCAAGGCGGCAATCCGCAAAGCGTTCGAATACAGCATGAAGGAGGTAGGGTTGTCATTCGTCGAGATTGTTGCAACCTGCAACTCGGGATGGAAGCTGAGCCCTGTGGAGGCCAACAAGTGGATGGTCGAGAACATGTTCCCGAAATATCCTCTCGGAGACATCAAGGATGTATTGAAAGACAAATAAAAGACAAGAAGATGAAAGAAGAAATCATTATAGCAGGTTTCGGCGGACAGGGTGTCCTTTCAATGGGAAAGATTCTCGCCTACTGCGCAATCATGCAGGACATGGAGGTCACATGGATGCCTTCATACGGGCCTGAGATGCGCGGCGGAACTGCCAACGTGTGCGTAATCGTGAGCGACCGCAAGATCAGCTCCCCCATCGTGACGAAATACGACACGGCAATAATACTCAACCAGCAGTCACTCGACAAGTTCGAGAGTGCCGTGAAGCCAGGAGGACTCCTTGTCTATGACCCGAACGGCATAATCAATCCGCCTGTGAGGAAAGATATAAGGATTTGCAGGATAGACGCAATAGACGTTGCTGCAAGACTCGGAAACTCAAAGGTTTACAACATGGCTGTGATGGGTGCCTTCCTGAAGGTCAAGCCTATTGTCTCATTCGAGAACATCGACAAGGGTCTTGCCAAATGCATCCCTGCGAGATACAGCGACCTGATTTCCCTGAACCGCAGGGCAATTGAGGAGGGAATGCAGGCCGTGGAGGAACTTTGAGCATGATTTTATCTGGAACTGCTTTGTTTTTCATTATTTATTTTGAGAAATCAAAGCAGTTTCTTATTTTTGCAGGGTAGGTTTTAATTGATGTGCAATGCTTGAAACTGTAAGGCAACAGGTTGTCAGGATGATAGCCGCATTTGAATCTGAAAAGAAAGAGCGTGAAAGGCTCCATGACGAACTGGAACAGTCAAAGCTGCTGAATGAAACCTACAGGAAGCGGATATCTGAGTTGGAAAGACAGATTGATAACTTCAAGTTGAAAGAAGCCTTTGTGGCATCGGGAGCGGACAACTCCGAAGCCAGGAAGAAGATTGACAGCATAATAAAGGAAATCGACAGGTGCATCACACTGATGGAGGGCTGAAATGGGGCATAACATTGAAATATTAATAGCCGGCAAACCATACAAGTTCACGGCAGTGTCCCAGAAGCAGGAGGAGATCATGAGGAAGGCGGCAGTCGAAATCAATGCAAAGATCAAATTCTGGCAGGACAAGTTTCCTGAAAAGAAACTGTCAGAGATTGTTTCCATCGTCGCACTTAAGATTTGCATGACGAACATCGCCCTGAACGAAAAGATGGCACTGATGGAAGAGGACGAAAGGAAGCTCGCGGGCGAACTTGAGAGTTATCTTGGAAATATTGATAAAAACAGCCGTTAGTTACTTATTATTTGCTGAAATCAACACTATTTAAGTAACCGAGTTTACTCGAAAGGGGAAGACGGACCTATGTGACCCTCACGGGGATTCCGCATCGCGGGACGGAGGATGTCTGAACCGGTTTTTCGGAGCTCAAATCTTATTTTATAAGATTTTCTGACAAACGGACTAACGGCTTTTTATTGAAAATTCATTCTGACCGGATGGCTTCCTGCCGTCTGGTCGTTTTTATATGTACTGACGATGTCCGGAAACAGGTAGTTTGACAACAACTAAACCATTATATATTATGAATATAGTATTTTATATCTTATCGGCGGTCGTAGGAGCTGTACTGGCTCTCGGCACATACATAATTGTCCGCAGGATACTACTGAAGGGACAGAAGGAGGAAATAATCAAGAAAGCTGAAATCGAGGCTGAAGGCATAAAGAAGGAAAAGATATTCCAGGCCAAGGAGAAATTCCTCCAGCTCAAATCCGAGCACGAGCAGTATATCAACGAAAAGAACAACCAGATACGCGAGGTTGAGAGCCGCCTGAAGCAGAAGGAGAACACTCTGAACCAGCAGAATGCTGAGCTGGGACGCAAGCAGAAGGAAGCGGATGCAATCAGGGAAAGCCTGAAGTCGCAGGTTGAGCTTGCAAACAAGAAATCAGAGGAATATGACAAGCTCCGTGAAGAGGCCATAAAACAGATTGAAAGCCTTGCCGGCATGACTGCGGCTGAGGCAAAGAACCAGCTTCTCGAAAGCATGAAGGCTGAAGCCAAGACCCAGGCACTCTCATACATCAATGACGTGATGGACGAGGCGAGACTCACAGCCAGCAAAGAGGCAAAGAGAATCGTCATCAACACAATCCAGAGAACTGCATCAGAGACTGCTATCGAGAACGCGGTGACAGTCTTCCATATTGACAGCGACGAAATCAAGGGACGCATCATCGGAAGGGAAGGAAGGAATATCAGGGCGCTGGAAGCTGCTACCGGAGTCGAGATCGTTGTCGACGACACTCCTGAGGCAATCCTTCTCTCAGCATTCGACCCTGTCAGGAGAGAGGTTGCGAGACTTGCCCTTCACCAGCTTGTAATCGACGGAAGAATCCACCCTGCACGCATCGAGGAGGTCGTGGCAAAAGTCCAGAAACAGCTTGAGGATGAAATCATGGAAACCGGAAAGAGGACTTGCATAGACCTCGGAATCCATGGAATGCACATCGAGCTCGTAAAGCTCATCGGAAGGATGAAATACCGTTCTTCATATGGCCAGAACCTTCTCCAGCATGCACGCGAGGTAGCGAACATCTGCGCCACCATGGCATCCGAACTGGGACTCAATCCTAAGACAGCCAAGAGAGCAGGTCTGCTCCACGATATCGGAAAGGTTTCCGACGAGGATCCGGAGCTTCCACATGCAATCCTTGGTATGAAGCTCGCAGAGAAATACAAGGAGAAACCGGATGTATGCAACGCAATCGGAGCACACCATGAGGAGATTGAGATGACATCCATTATTTCACCTCTGGTAATGGTCGGAGATGCCATTTCAGGTGCCCGCCCTGGTGCAAGACGCGAGGTGATTGAGTCATACATCAAGAGGCTGAAAGACATGGAGAACATCGCCCAGTCCTATCCGGGTGTCACCAAGACTTACGCAATCCAGGCAGGCCGCGAGCTCCGCGTAATCGTAGGCGCAGATCAGGTAACCGACCAGGATGCAGAGGCATTGTCAGGTGATATTGCAAAGAAGATCCAGGAAGAGATGGTTTATCCAGGACAGGTGAAGATTACCGTTATCCGTGAGACAAGATCCGTGGCATTTGCAAAATAACAAAGATTCCAACATAAGACTGATATGAAATTATCACGAAAAATCATTATGGCAGCGGCACTCCTCGTGGGTGTCGCTGCTTATGCTCAACCTTCGGGCGACAGCAAGGTTGTAGTATGGAAAAGTTCTGTGGAACCCAAGCAGGACAGTCTTCTCCAGGTGAAGTTTACAGGAAAGGTCGCTTCAGGTTATCATACTTATACCCTTACCGATGAATTCTCCCCTACCGAGATCATTGACCCTCAATACACAGGGTGCAGGCCTTCAGGCAGCGTATATCTTCTCAGCACTCCCGTAAAGGAAGATGACGGACTCGGCGGAATGATGGAATGTCTTTATGATGAGATTGTCATAGCACAGGACGTTGTGATGACCGAATCAACCGGTTCATTCAAGGGAAGTATCTACACAAACTCTTGTACTTCAGGCACATGCAAATCCGAATACAGTGATTTTGAAGTGAAGCTGTCAGCTCCGTCCGAGTCAGTTGCAGCCGCTCCTGCCAAGAAGTCAGGAAACGGGACCTCGATATGGGCACTCATAATAGAGGCTATACTCTGGGGATTTGCCATGCTCCTTACGCCATGCGTATTCCCTATGGTGCCGATGACCGTATCATTCTTCATGAAAGGTTCTTCGACTCCTGCACAGGGCAGATTCAAGGCTCTCATGTACGGACTGTTCATCGTACTGCTCTATACTGTTCCTATTTCACTCATCATACTGATTACCAGGATTGTAGGAGGAGACGCAGTTACAGCTGACATATTCAACTGGCTTGCTACGCACTGGATTCCGAACATCATATTCTTCATCGTGTTTATGATTTTCGCCGCGTCATTCTTCGGCGCATTCGAAATCACCCTGCCTCAATCGCTTGTCAACAAGAGCGACAAGGGTTCGGACAAAGGAGGCATCCTCGGCATTTTCTTCATGGCGCTCACCCTTGTGCTCGTATCATTCTCATGTACGGGACCTATCGTGGGCACGGTGCTCATCAAGTCAACCCAGGGTGAGTTCTGGACTCCTATGGTCACAATGCTTGCATTCTCCCTCGCATTCGCCCTTCCTTTCACGATTCTCGCCCTGTTCCCTTCCCTCCTCCAGAAATTCAAGAGAAGCGGCGGCGGATGGCTCAACAGTGTGAAAGTCGTATTGGGATTCATTGAAATAGCACTCGGCCTGAAGTTCCTGAGCGTTGCTGACCAGACTTATCATTGGGGAATTCTTGACAGAGAGGTCTATCTCGCTATATGGATAGTTGTATTCACACTCCTTGGTTTCTACCTTCTCGGCAAGATTCGTTTTGCCAACGACGAGCCTGTGGAGCATCTTTCTGTAAAGAGGCTGGTTCTTTCCATCGGAGTATTCGCATTCGTGGTCTATATGATTCCGGGCATGTTCGGAGCGCCTTTGAAGGCCCTTTCAGGATATCTGCCTCCTATCACCACTCAGGATTTCGTCATTGGACAGGGAGGCAGCCAGAATACTGCATCATCTTCGGGAACAGCAGGACTTGAGAGTACAGGAAGCCGCTACGGCCTGCATCTGCCCCTCGGACTCGAAGGTTATTTCAGTCTCGATGAAGGTCTTGCAGCCGCAAGGAAGTCCGGAAAACCTGTATTCGTTGACATTACAGGACACGGATGCGTGAACTGCCGTGAAATGGAATCAAGGGTATGGAGCGACCCTACCGTTCTCAGCATGCTGAAGAATGATTTCGTGGTTGTAGCCCTCTATACAGACGACAAGAGCAAACTTGACGAGCAGGACTGGGTGACTGCTGAAAACGGAGATGTGTACAAGCAGATGGGCCGTGCAAATTCCTACATTGCCCGTACAAGGTTTAATGTGAATGCACAGCCGAATTATGTGCTTCTGTCACCGGAAGGTGAACAGCTTGTTCCGACAAGAGGCTATGACCTTGACATTCACGGCTTCATCAGTTTCCTCCAGAGCGGCATAGATGCTCTTGGAAAATAGGGAGAGGCCTCATAAGATCTGAAATACCGGGATGGGAAGCATATCCAGCCCAGTGAGAATAGACAAATCCCCGTCATTCAAATCCGAAAAATATTTTGAATGACGGGGATTTGTTGTAATTTTGCGCGAGTTTATGGTGAACAGGACGGCAATGCACCGTGCCTGTTTGAAAAGGGAACCCGGTGAGAATCCGGGACTATGCCCGTAGCTGTATGTCCGGTTGGAATCCTCAGCGTTCACAAGCCACTGTCCTGATGGACGGGAAGGTGCTGCAGGACGGACGAGCCAGAAGACCTGCCATGAACAAGTCTCACCACGGATGCTCGGGGCCAAGTATCCAAAGTGTGCCTTGTATATGCGAATTACAGATGTAATCTGCCGTATGCTGCTGTTGTGTGCAGGGGCATTGGCTATGTGCAAATATTCCTACGCTTCCGACAGGATAATCTTGCCGGACGGTTATTCAGACACATTGGAAACTTCCATGGTGTCCACATTCCTTGACCGTAGCGCATCCTCCGCCTCTCCCCTTCTGATTCTTGACTCGAAGGACATCAGAAAAAGAGGTGCAGTGCAGCTTCATGAAGCCGTGAGGACCCTTGCAGGAGTCAGTGTGAAGGATTATGGTGGCATAGGGGGACTGAAGACTGTGTCTGTGCGCAATCTCGGGGCTGCACATACTTTGGTAAGTTATGATGGATTCACCGTCAGCGATGCCCAGAACGGACAGGTGGACATCAGCCGTTTCTCACTTGACAATGTGGCACGCATCTCCGTCAGCATCGGGCCTTCAGACGACATATTCAAAAGTGCACGAATACTGAGTGCAGGAGGAGTCCTCTCGATTGAAACGGACTGTTTCGTAAAGGACAGACCGTCACTCTTCAAGGCCGGAATCACCGGAGGATGCTTCAATACATGGAATCCGGCACTGTTTTATGGACACAGTTTCCGCAGCGGCATTGCCTTGTCAGCCTATGCCAATTACACACATAGCGACGGTGAATATCCTTTCATCATCAGGAACGGGGAGGCTGTCACACAGGAAAAAAGGCTCAACAGCGACGTGAACTCTGTCAATTCGGAAATAAATCTGCTTGTCCCGGCCGGAAAAGACGGAGGAGAAATACGTATGAAAACCGGATTCCACAGTTCCCGGCGGGGACTTCCAGGAGCAGTCGTCCTGTATTACCAGAACCCTACCGAGAGGCTTTGGGACAGACACTTCTCAGCATCAATCAGCTACAATGACACATTCCCGGACTTCTGGAAGATGGAAGTCCATGCAGGATATTCAAATGCTTGGAACAGATACGAAGACTCCAATCCGATCTATGCTGAAACCATGGTCAACAGATATCTCCAGCATGAATGTGAGGTTGGAGCAATCTGCGGGAGACTGTTCGGAGAACACTGGAAGATAGCCGCTTCCGCCGACTTGTACGGCAACCTTCTTGATTCCGACATACCGGAATGCCCATATCCGGCAAGACTGACAGCCATGGCATCCCTCTCTGCACAATACTCTTCCGGCCGCTTCAAGGTCACAGGAAATATTGTCGGGACATACGCCCATGAATGGTTGAGAAAAGAAATCAACGGTTCTGAAGCATCCAGGCCTATGAAAAGGCTCTCCCCCTCCCTTTCCGCAACTGTCTCATTCCTTGATGACAGAAGCCTGAAGCTGAGGGCAAGCGTGAAGGACGGATTCAGGATGCCGACATTCAACGATCTGTATTATTCCCGCGTAGGAAACTCATCACTCGTGCCGGAAAAAGCGCTGCAGACCGACCTTGGAATCACCTGGAGCAGACTCCGATGCCCCGGCGCAAAGGACTGGGGATTCAGCCTGAGCGCAGACATCTACTGTAACCATATCCGTGACAAAATCACTGCAATCCCGACCATGTTCATCTGGAAAATGCGCAACATAGGCAAGGTATTGATGATTGGGTCGGACATCAGCGCCAAAGCCAGATGGAAAATCAGCGACAAGGTGAGTCTGGACGCGGATGCCAACTATTCCTGGCAATATGCAGTGGACATCACAGACCCGGAATCAAAGAACTGGAAACATCAGATCCCATATACTCCGAGACATTCGGGCAATCTGATACTTTCTGTGGAAACATTCTGGATTACAGCATCTTACACTCTGACATGCTGCTCAGACAGATATTCCCTTCCCCAGAACATCCCATCAAATCTCATAAAAGGCTATACGGACCACGGCATATCCCTCGGCAGAACATTCTACATATCCGGAATTGCTCTCCATGCAAGTGTACAGGCACTGAACCTTTCGGGAACCAACTATGAAATAATCAAGAGCTATCCGATGCCGGGCAGGTCGTTCCGGATAGGATTGAAACTGACATATTGACAACCAACAACTTATAAAACGATATGAACTACAGACATTATCTTGCAGCATTCCTTGCCACGGGCATCATGCTGATTTCCTGCAACAAGCAGCCAGACGATCCCGCTCCGGCATTTTCCGGAGACATCTATGTACTCAACAACGGCAACTGGGGAAGCAACGATTCCGGAATCTCGGTCTATAATCTTGATACCAAGGAACTTGCAGCCGATGCATTCTACAATGCCAACGACATTGCACTCGGTGACCTGGGCCAGGACATCATGATAGACGGGAAAAACATCTACATTGCAGTCTATGGGTCGAAATGCATTTTCGTGACAGACAAGGCTCTGAATGTCAAGAAGACTTTGGAGATATCTTCTGAAGACGGCACCAGATTGTCCCCAAGGACCTTATGCAAAGCGAATGACAGAATCTATGTGACCATGTATGAAGGATTCGTTGCCGAAATCAACCCTGCAGACAACTATTCCGTCCGTCTCACCCCTGTCGGCAGCAACCCGGAAGGTATCGCATATGCGAAAGGAAAGCTCTATGTTGCCAATTCCGGCGGAATGAACTTTCCTAATTATGACAATACCGTATCCGTAATAGATGCTTCATCGTTCAAGGAGACTTCCAGGATTACCGTCAATGTCAATCCGTCCTCAGTAGCTGCGAATTCAGACGGGAGCCTTGTCTTCGTATCAAGCTATGGAGACTACGGCATGACCCCCGGCAAGCTCCAGGCAATCAGCACTTCCAGCAGCACGGTCAGCGACCTCGGATACGAAAACATCTCCGGATTCTCAATGGGCGCCGACGACAGGCTCTATATATTGACTGCAGGATATGACGACAATTGGAATCCTATGGCTGGTACCGTATATGTTCAGGATGCAAGATCGACCGTGGCCTCCAACGTTAAATTCGTAACCGACGGTACGGAACTCGACGAGGCTTATTCCATTTCAGTGACATCAGACGGATATATATATATAGGTATATCGGATTACAAGACCAACGGTGACATCTGTGTATTCAACCAGAACGGAAAGCTGTACGACAGATTCGACACAGCCGGTCTGAATCCTCAGAAAGTGGTCAGATAAGACTGGTGTTCTGCATCTGGAATGAATTTATTTCCGAAATTTCCCTTTGGATATATGATTATATTCATTTTATCCTTATGTTTGCAAAGGAATAAACTATATTCTTTATGGCAGATATGAGGGAAAGGAAAATCCGTAATATAACGCTTGCCGGCTCTGTTGTCAATCTGACACTCACTGCCGGCAAACTTGTTGCTGGTGTCCTGGGGAGAAGCGCCGCCATGGTAGCGGACGGAATTCATTCATTGTCAGATCTTTTGAGCGACATCATCGTTCTCGTCTTCGTACATATATCATCCAGGGAAAAAGACAAGGGACATGATTTCGGACATGGGAAATTCGAGACTCTGGCGACTCTGATCGTCAGCATCATCCTGCTGATGGTGGGAGTGAAGCTTATGTCCTCAGGCATAAAGTCTATCGCAGACGTGCTTAGAGGAGGTAACATTCCTGTGCCCGGATACATTGCGCTTGCAGCAGCCGCTATCTCAATAATAGCCAAGGAAATCCTGTATCATGCCACGGTGAAGGTCGGAAAGGATGTAGACAGCCCTGTCGTGATTGCCAATGCCTGGCACCACCGTTCGGATGCCCTTTCATCCATCGGATCCCTGGTCGGAATCGGAGGAGCAATCCTTCTCGGACAGAAATGGACACTGCTCGATCCGCTGGCCTCATGCTGCATCAGCATTGCAATCATCGTGGTTGCCGTGAAGATGTCGATACCTTGTCTGAACGAACTGGTGGAGGCATCCCTTCCGGAAGAATCGGAAAACAACATCATCAATGCGGCAAAGTCCGTGGAAGGAGTAAGGGACATCCATGCTCTCAAGACAAGACAGAACGGGACTTCCGTAATCATCGACGCCCATCTGGTCGTAAACCCGGACATCAGCGTAACCAAAGCCCATGACATAGCCACAAATGTGGAAAAAGCCATAAAAAATCTGTACGGGCCGCAGTCGCAGATTTCACTTCATATCGAACCGAATATCGAATCTGAATAACGTAACTTGACAAATAACATGAAAATCAGGACCTTCGCAGCGGTGTCTGCCATCGCTGCTTCTTTATTTCTGTGCAGTTCTGCAAAATGCCAGAACATCCAGCTTCACTATGACTTCAACCGCAAATGCGCAACATCCACCGTGGAGATGTTCCGCCCTGACGGACTTGGAAGCACATTCTTCTTCATAGACATGGATTACACCCCGAAGGTAATCGGGGCCTATTTCGAGATTGCAAGGGAGTTCTGCTTCTGGAAACAGACCAAGGCTGACTGGCTTTCAATCCATATTGAATACAACGGAGGACTCGACCTTGGAGCCGGTTCATACAACAACGCCTTCCTCGGAGGACTGACATGGTCTGCACATTCAAAGGATTTCAGCAGAACATGCTCGATATCAGCCATGTACAAAATAATTCCCGGCACTGTTGACGGAGCCGGGAACAATCAGATCCACAATTTTCAGATTACCGGAGTATGGGACATCCTCTTTGCCAAAGGATGGTGCACCTTCTGCGGATTCATAGATTTCTGGAGGGAGCACAGGCCATGGCAGGGTACTGAATTCATAATGATCACCGAGCCTCAGTTCTGGGTGAATTTCGACAGGATCAAAGGCTGGGAGAAAGTCCATCTCAGCATAGGAACCGAAGTTGAAATGTCAACGAACTTCGTCGGGAAAGGCTTCAGCTGCATGCCGACAGCCGCCGTGAAATGGACTTTCTGACAAAATCACTGATTCGATTTCGGAAGATTCCTGTTGAGCAGGATACATCCGAGAACAGCAGAGAGCAGAGATCCGCACAGGATACCGAACTTTGCATTGTTCAGAAGTGCTGCACCTGAAGCACCAAGTGAAGAATATGACAGGTCTGCAATGAACATCGACACTGTAAATCCAATTCCGCAGAGCATGCATACGCTTGCGAATGATTTCCAGTCAGCACCGTCCGGAAGCGACACGATTCTGAGCCGTACGGAAATCCATGAGAATGAGAACACTCCGAGGAATTTTCCTACGAGAAGACCGAGCATGACAGCGAGGCTGACACCTGAAAGCATATCCCCGATTGTCATTCCGCCCAGGGTAACGCCGGCATTGGCAAATGCGAAAACAGGAATTACGAACCAGTTGATAAGGCCCTGAAGATTGTCTTCCAGGTCCTGGAGAGGGCTTATGAGTTTGTCGGCTGCAGACTCTATGCTTTTCAGGGTATGTATCTGGTCGTTGGTGAGTACCACGGTTTTATGTCTTTCGTCTACGTCAATCACAGGGAACTTGGATAGATTGTTCCTGATGCGCTCAATATAATGTCCTGTCCCTTTCTTAAGGGTTGCCGGAACGCAAAGGGCCACGAGCACTCCGGCAATTGTGGCATGGATACCCGAATTGAGCATGAAATACCAAAGCACAAGTCCTGCAAGTATGTAGAAGAATTTGTTTCTGACCTTACTCCAATTGGCTATGACCATCACCAGGACGCAGGCGGCTGCGAGACCGAGATACAGGAAATCGATGTGGGATGAATAGAAAAGTGCGATTACAATGATTCCTCCAAGGTCGTCTGCGACGGCAAGGGCGGCGAGGAACACCTTAAGTCCTACGGGCACACGCGTGCTGAAAATTGCGAGCACACCGAGGGAGAATGCTATGTCTGTCGCCATAGGGATTGCAAGACCTCTCTGCATGTCGGCATCTCCGTGGCAAAGAAGGGCGAAGACAATCACCGGAAAGATCATTCCTCCGCATGCACCTATGATTGGAAGGAGTGCCTTCTTCAGGGATGAAAGCTCTCCTACAAGTATCTCACGCTTGATTTCGAGTCCTACGGACAGGAAGAAAATCGCCATCAGGAAATCATTGATGACCTCCATTATGGTCATGGTGTGGCCTGCATGGCTGAAAAAATTGAAATTGCCGATGGAAAGCGACATTTCGTGCTGCCAGAAACTGTTGTACCATTGCGCTGTCCATGGGCAGTTGGCACATACAAGAGCAAGGACGGTGCAAACTATGAGGATGACACTGGAGTTGACGTGGCTCTTTATCTTGCTCAGAAAGCTGTAATTCGTTGTCTGTATCTGTAACATAACATATGGATTTGTTCAAGGGCGGCAAATTTAGTCATTTTTGGGAATCAAAAAAAAAT
>JBJEBN010000045.1:0-2892 GCA_051870095.1 Candidatus Cryptobacteroides sp.
CCGATCTTTTCCTGGATGCATTGATGTCAAGTACACCGGCGAGAATCTTAGGCTGGTTTGCGACTATGCCGACCGACCTTCCGTTCATGTGGGCGAATCCAATGATGATGTTCTTCGCATAGCTCTTGTGGATTTCGAAGAACCGGCCGTCGTCCACGATGCTTCCGATGACCTGATACATGTCATACGGCTTGTTCGGACTGTCCGGGATAATGTCGTTCAGGGCGTCGTCAACTCTTCCTGCCGGGTCGTTGGTAGGAACGAAAGGCGCCTGTTCGCGGTTGTTTGAAGGAATGAAGCTGAGGAGGTCCTTGATGATCTGGATACCTTCGGTCTCGTTCTCAGCTGCGAAGTGTGCCACACCGCTCTTGCTTGCATGTACGCTCGCGCCTCCGAGATCTTCCTGGCTCACTGTTTCTCCGGTGACTGTCTTTACGACTCCCGGGCCTGTGAGGAACATGTAGGATGTGTCCTTGATCATGATGTTGAAGTCCGTAAGGGCAGGGGAGTACACAGCTCCACCGGCGCATGGACCGAAGATACCTGAAATCTGGGGAACTACTCCAGAAGCAAGGATGTTCCTTTCGAAGATTTCACCGAAGCCTGCAAGAGAGCAGATGCCTTCCTGAATTCGTGCTCCGCCGGAATCGTTTATTCCGATACATGGTGCTCCGTTCCTCACGGCCATATCCATTACCTTGCAGATTTTCTGCGCCATGGTCTCGGACATGGAGCCTCCCGATACGGTGAAGTCCTGTGCAAACACATAGACGAGGCGTCCGTCGATGGTGCCTTGTCCGGTTACGACTCCGTCCCCGTCGAATTTGGTCTTTTCCATTCCGAAATTGGTGCAGCGGTGCTGAACAAACATGTCAAATTCCTCGAAGCTTCCCTCATCAAGAAGCATTGCGAGCCTTTCGCGTGCTGTAAATTTTCCTTTTGCGTGTTGAGCGTCTATTCTTTTCTGTCCTCCTCCCATTCTTGCGGAGGCCCTGCGCTCAACCAATTCTTTAATCTTTTCCGTCTGGATGCTCATAAATAATCTGTTTTCCGTATTGCATCTAATTTTCGAGTGTGCAAAGTTAGAACTTTTTTCAATACCATGTCAGAATCTCTCCACGCATATCAAAATTATACCACAATACCCTCCAGGGTGGCGAAATTACGAAAAAAGGCTGCCCGAAGGCAGCCCATGATTGTCAAATTTCAGGATTACGGTTTCATTGTAGTGTATACGTTCTGTACATCGTCATCCTCCTCGATTCTCTCGATGAGTTTTTCGATGTCAGCCTTGTCCTCACCCTCAAGTTCCTTGAGCTCCACATTCGGAAGTCTTGTGAACTCTGCAGAAACAAGTTCGTATCCGTTGTCCTCAATGTATTTCTGGATTGAGTTGAAAGCAGTGAACTCACCATAAATCACGATCTCAGTCTGCTCGTCCTCGTTCTCCTCCTCGAAAATTTCCTCTGCACCGTAGTCAATCATTTCGAGCTCAAGTTCTTCAAGGTCGTATGGCTTGTCGCTCTTCATTCTGAACATGCACTTGCGGTCGAACATATAATCTACGCTTCCTGATGTTCCGAGTGATCCGCCGCTCTTCGTGAAATAAGAACGGACATTGGCAACGGTCCTGTTGTTGTTGTCTGTTGCGGCTTCAACGAGGACTGCGATTCCGTGAGGACCATATCCTTCGAATACAACCTCCTTGTAATCGCTCTGGTCCTTGTCACTCGCTCTCTTTATTGCGCGCTCGATATTGTCCTTAGGCATGTTCTCGCTTCTTGCAGTCTGGAGGAGTGCCCTCAAACGTGGGTTACCTGTAACATCAGGACCGCCCTGTTTTACTGCTATTGTTATTTCTTTGCCTATTTTTGTGAAGACTCGGGCCATATGGCCCCATCTTTTGAATTTTCTTTCCTTTCTAAACTCAAATGCACGTCCCATAGTTAAATTTATTTTAATGGTTTTTTCTGCGTTGTCCTTGTCGCTAAATGCTCACAACCAAAAGGTTGCTGCGCTTTAGCTCTGTCGTCCGCCTTGAAAAACCTCATTAAACTGAAATTTACCAAATAAGGCTTTAGATATTATTTGTTTTCGATGCGACCAATATATTTGTCGATATCATATCCTTCCATGGACTGAGGATACTGGTCCTTGATCTTCTTGTAGAAAGAAAGAGCCTTTGCATCCTGTCCGAGCTTCTCGGCAACGACGCCTGCCTTGAGAAGATAACCGGCAGCAAACATGTCGTCAACCTCAGCGGCAGCGCTCTCGTAACAACCGAGGGCCTTCTCATATTTCTCGAGACCAACATAAGCGTCACCGATGCATGCTTTGGCACGGGCTGCGAGGATTGCATCCTTGCCTTTGTAAGATTCAAGATACTTGATGGCGCTGTCATAGTTGCCCAGCTGGAGCTCGCATACACCTGCATAGAAATACACTGACTTGCCTGCCTTTGCACCATATTCATCAATAATCTGTGCGAAGCCGAGAGCATTGCCGTCACCGTTGAGCGCGGTCTCGAAATCGGCATTGCGGAAACTCTGCTCGGCATAGACCATCTGTCCCTGTGCCTCGGCAACAGAAGGCTGGTAAGCGAATTTGTACCAGCAGAAAATACCGGCTGCAACTACTACAAGTGCAACGGCTATGATAGCGATGATCTTGCCGTATTCCTTGAAAAACAGCTCTGTCTTGGAAACAGCCTCGGCAACGGCCTCGGCGTTCTCATTTTTGATAACTTTTTCTTTAGCCATATCTTAATATATTTTATATTGTCTTGTACAGATGTCCACAGCCAAAAACCGCAAACAGGGCGCAAATTTAAGAAAAAATGTAGAAAATCCCAATTATTATTGATTCACTGATATATGTGCCTGTAATTTTTTT
>JBJEBN010000046.1:0-54313 GCA_051870095.1 Candidatus Cryptobacteroides sp.
GCAAAGGTCTCGATATTCTTTCAGATGGCAAGGCGGAGAAGTGAACGCTTACGATAAGTATGACATTCTCAACGGTATTCACATAGCTTGCAACTATGAGCCATATCCAACATTCGACAGTTTTGACAGTGCAGATGACCGAGAATATTGTAACTATTTCTTCGTTTCTCGTTGTTTTGATAAGAGTGATTTGAAAATGATAGATTCAATGAAGACCTACGGAAACAACAATAAGGTGAGTGAACATATGAAATGTATAGCTGAAATGCCTGTCCTGTATTACGAAGGAGATGGGCCATCTATGCTTTTGGTAACTCCACGGCAATCTTGATGACACCATCTTTCCTGGTCTGCATACGGGACGCGGACGAATTCTGCCTGACCACCGTCGATGCGGCAGCCGAGGGCCCAGCCGCCGTCAGGAGACTGGCAGTTGTTTACATAGCCGTGCTGGCAGAACCAGCATTCACCGCAGTAGGTCTCTACGTTGACTGTTACCCTGTCACCAGGCTTCACCGAATGCACCTGCTCCCCTACTTCCGTCACGATACCTACCATTTCGTGTCCGACGGTAATTCCCGGAACGGCACGGGGCACGCTGCCGTGCTTGATATGCAGGTCACTGGTGCAGATGCTCGCCAGAGTGACCTTCACTATGGCATCTTTCGAATCCAGAATCTTCGGCTCAGGCTTCTCCATCAGTGCGAAGTGGCCCTTGTCTATGTATGTGTATGCTTTCATCTTATGGTTACTATCGTTACACCGGCAGGGCCGGGAGTCCAGGAGCAGGTCAGGGCATCCTTACCTGAGGACTCCTTCTCCTCCAGATCCTTCTTCAAAGCCTTCAATGCTGAGAAATCATTGAACTTATCCATAATGTTTCATTTGCAACTTTCCTATACACTTATCTCACAAGCCAAAATCCCAATGCCACCAATGCAATGCCGGCAATCACACTCATTGCAATATATCCGGCAAAAATCCAGAAATTGCCAGACTGCAACATCATCAGGGCTTCCTTTGAGAAAGTCGAAAATGTCGTGAATCCTCCACAGAATCCGACTGTCATGAAGAGAGCCCAGTTGCTGCCATCATTCGAACTGCGGCTGAAACAGCCCCATAGAATCCCTATAAGCAAACACCCCAGGAGATTCGCTGCAAGCGTAGCCCACGGAAAGCCTTTGCTCAGATTTTTCATCACAAGGGAGATGGCATATCTGGCCGCTCCACCAAGAAAGCTGCCTGTCCCGACTATCAGAATACTTTTTATAACCCCTACCTCCATCATCTCAATATATCTTTATCTGCCCTTTCATATCTATTAGTTCCCGGCTGAAGTTTTTTCCAGTGCCAACATTTGATTGCAAACGCAGTCTGCTCTCAATACCTTCGGAGCAGCCTTCCGCACAAGGATAAGTTTTTTTGCCATTCCGGCAGATATGCAACTCATGTCTGCGGGAGGGCAGTTTCCTCAGGGGAGAAGAAGCGGAGAACTTTTATCATATCTGTCAAGATTCAATCAGCCAGTCTTCAATGGTGTGACGATCTGAATCGAAGTTTATGCCCACCCTGGTGACCGGAAGGCCGCTGAGGGCAAAGCGGGACGGGTAATCTTTGAGGTTAATCTGGGCCATTGCAGCCTCGGCCGACCTGTTCAGTTTGAGTTCGAAGAGGTAGAGGGCCTTGCCGCTGTTCATCACCATATCTACGCGACCATTGGAAGTACGAACCTCAACATCCACATATCTTCCGAGGAGGGAGAAAATGACAAAAAGAAGCTGCTGATAGTGACCCTCGTAATTCGTATTGTCGCACTGCGGTATGGTCAGAAGCCAACTCTGGAGGAGACGGAGCATTTCTTCGAGATTGTCATTGTAAAGTGCAAGATACATCCGGGCTACTGTAGTGACACCCTTGTAGGAATCGACCTGGACATAGTTGGGAAGAAGGCTTTCCATCAGACCGATGCGGATTTCTCTGTTCGGGATGTCCAGAGTATAGAGGTCGCTGATTGGGTCGTAATCCTTTATCGTGAAATAGCCAGCCTGATAAAGAAGAGGCATGATGGATTTCATATTCTCCGTCGGGGCATCAAACGACGAGGACATCAGCATTGTTGGCTTGAGCATTGAAGGTACGACATTGAACTCCTTCAACTTCTCTATCAGGAATGTCGGTGTCCCGCTTTCAAACCAGTAGCCTTTGAGCATATTGTCCTGAAGTGCATTCAGCAGACTGAACGGATTGTAGATGTCAGGAGACAAGCCTGCAAAATGGTAACCGTCATATTGGGTCTTGAGTGCTTCAAGCGCCTCTTCACGAGTCTTTTTTGTAGCTGTCGCAAAGGAATCCAGATAGTCGGACATCTGAGTGAGAACTTCATCTTCGCTGATTCCGCATACGGCTGCAAATTCCGGAAGCATCGATATGTTCTTGAGGTTGTTCAGCTCGCTGAAAATGCTGAGCTGGGAGAATTTGGTGATGCCGGTGATGAAGACGAACTGAAGATGGGGATCACAATCTTTCAATGGAGAATAGAAGTTGCGCATAATCTGGCGCATCTCAACCAGAAGACTTTCTTTGTGCGATACATCCAGAAGAGGAGCATCATACTCATCTATGAGAACAACAACTTTCCTGCCTGTCATTCTGTGTGCGGTCAGAATAAGGTCTGTCAAGCGTTCGTTTGCATATTGCCTGTGTGTATTTAATCCCCATCTCTGTTCCTCCCTTTCAAGCATGGTACCAAGAAAGGAATTCAGTTGGGCAGCATCGGTGTGTTTGGCCGAAGCAAGACTTAACTTAAGCACTGGATATTCAATCCAATCCTTCTCCACTCCGCCTATGTACAGGTCCTTGAACAACTCCTTTTTACCCTCAAAATAACTTTGGAGGGTGGACACCAGCAAAGACTTTCCGAACCGTCTCGGACGGCTCAGGAAAATATATTTGCCGTATTGAAGCATCTTGTGGATGTACTCCGTCTTGTCCACATACAAGCAATCATCTTCAACAAGCGTTTCGAATGTCTGGATGCCCACCGGCAATCGTTTCAGTGTCCTGCTGTTCCCCATAAATTCTTTAACTGAAGTTTCGCAAGTGCGAAACTCTAACATTCATTCACAAAAATAATAAAGTAATTTGATTTCAAAAAGAAGCTCGGATTGAAAACCAGCAACTCATCCAGAATCACGAGGTCTTGCGATAGCTGAGGATAGCCCATGTCATGGTTATGGAACCGATGCAGAAGAGGCCGAGCATGTCTTCCCAGGTGTCGGCAAGGGTTATGTTCTTGATCTCCATGCTCACGGCGAACGGGAACACGAAAACTATCAGCAGAGGGAATCCGGTCATCCTATGAGGAAGCGTCCGACCTTGGGAATACGTTGAATGATTACCGCTACGAACGAGACAACCACGAAGGTAGAGGCTGATGCAAGAATAATCTCCACAGGAGCGGTCCAGAAGCCCAATGAGCTTTCAGCACCCGTCCCGAACAGATCCCGGAAGAATCCGGACACAGGAGCAAGCACCAGCATATGGCAGAGATACATACCATATCCGGCTTTGGAGACAGGTAACAGCACATTGCGGTAGAACATACCCGAAGACTTGATTTTCCGGAAAAGAAGAATCCATGCGACAGTCATCAGAGCCACCCCGATGGTGTCATTGCACCAAGTCGTTTCCCACCACACGGCAGTATCAACAAGTCCCCCGGTCGGGAAAACGCCCCCGGAAGTCTCCATGACCC
This sequence comes from Candidatus Cryptobacteroides sp., assembly GCA_051870095.1. Lineage (GTDB taxonomy): Bacteria > Bacteroidota > Bacteroidia > Bacteroidales > UBA932 > Cryptobacteroides. Next base: position 3,755 of record JBJEBN010000046.1, read on the forward strand.
TGCGATAGAAGCCACCGGATACCACGGCAAACCCGGCGAGGAACGACGGCACGGCAACCGCCAACGTCCTGCCCCATGACAATTCACCGACGTACTTCTTGAGATACAGCCCGATGAACATATACCCAATGAAACCGCTGAAATAATAGAACACACCGTAGGCATTCCAGCTTGCCTCGCCCCACAGAGGATAAAGAGCCTGACGCGGAATCCCGGTAGGACCATATGTCACTACAGACGGAGCGCCGCACAGCCAGTCACGCACAAGCGGCACAATGGTAGACAGAAGCCATATCCCGATATATATCTGCAATTCCCGGCGGCCGACCTTCTCCGCCCATGGTGAAAGCAGCGGCATGAGAATATACAACCCGACAAGCATATACACGAACCACAGATGACCCGCAGAATAATTGAAATTGAATGCCAGGTCCCTGAGATTCGCCGGAGCGGGACCATTCACAAAAGCATATACTAGGCTCCAGATTACGAATGGCACCAGAATCCTGACCGCCCTTCGCCTGAAGAAATCCCCTGTCGGACATTTCAACGGGAAAAGCAGATAAGACGAGGCCACGACAAAGAGAGGTACGCAGGCCCGGGCGAACGAATCAAAGAAATCCGCCCAGAACAAATCCGTACGGCTGAGAATAAGGGCACCATCTCCGCCAAGATAGAAAGGTTCGGTACAATGTACCACCATCACCATGAAACAGGCTGCCACACGCATCCAATCCAGCCAGACTTCACGGCCGGCAAACATTATCGCTATCACAGTGAACTTCAGACGATTACTAAGGTTTTACCGTCGATGCGCCTGTACTTGTCACCTGTGCAGAGGCAACATCATTGCCATATCGGATCGATGATGCTCCTGAGACTTCTCCGTAAAGGCGTCCCTTGCAGGCAATATGCACGTTGCTTGCACCGGAAATCTCACATTCCGTGTCGGACGTTACAAGAGGGGTGGAGAGAGCGCTGAGCGAAGAAGCTGCGGATGCTTCGATCTCGCTGCGGCCGGCAATCCCTGAGAGTTTTGCAGAAGATGCTCCGGAAAGATCAATCGAGAATGTGCCTGCCTCAATGGTGCCCCTTATGAACGATGCGCCTGAGCAGTCTATTTCAAGTTTGCCTTTCACATTCAGGTCAGCCTTCATTGAGCTGGCTCCGCTGAGGTCGATATCGAGTTCGTTGAGATTGAGTACGGTAGCTGAGGTGAAGTGGGAGGCTCCGTCAAGGGAGATTTCGTCAAGCACTGGTGATGCAGGCAGTACAACGGATATGTCTCCGGAATAGCGTACGATGCCTTTCACAAAAATTTTGAGTGTGTTTCCAGTCCTTTGGGCGACCACGTTGTCAATTACTTTCTCGCCTGCAGAAATTTCAAGTGAAGTAGCTGTCTCTGACCATATTACATTAATGGCCGAGGAAACCTCAAGGTCGGTATAATCGTTGGCTACCGGTATCTGGATGGTCTTTGTCGGGCCGGCGTTGACAGAGGCGAAGCATGATATTGCCAGCATAAGGGCAAATAAGGACAGCGAAAGGCGTCCGATGAAGTTTACTGTTTTCATAATGTCTTTGTTTTATTGTTTCATTCAATATTCAAGTCCCGCAAATGTGAAACCAATATGTCATTATGCGGAGACAAATTTAGCATTTCTTTGTCCGTTTCCTAATATTAGACGCATAAATTCGGGAAATGTTGCGGGAAAATTTATCCATCCCGTTCTTTCGGGATTTGTGCCTTGCGGCACACATCCGAACGGGACCTCCATCCCGTTCTTTCTGGGATTTGTGCCTGCGGCACACATCCGCGGGACTCCATCCCGTTCTTTCGGAATGTCATCCCGTTCTTTCGGGATTTGTGCCTTGCGGCACACATCCCGGCCCCGCTCGCCGCGGGGCCCTTGCAACATCAAGACAGTCCCCCGGTTTTCAAGCTAGCTTGAAGCCGGGGGACTGTCTTGATGTTGCGGAAAGAACGGGATTCGAACCCGTGAGCCGCTTTAGGCGACTACACGCTTTCCAGGCGTGCCTCTTAAGCCACTCGAGCATCTTTCCTTATTGCACCCTGAAGGGTGTTTCAGGGTGCAAATATACATTTTTTATTGATATTCTACAATTCCCATGCGAGAGCTGAAGCACCGAGGATGGCTGCATCAGATTCCTTGAGCTGTGAGAATACGATTTGAACCTTGTTCTTCCACATCGTGAGAAGGTTCTCGTTCATTGCATTCTCAATCGGTTCACGAAGGAACTCCTTGGCCCTTGCGAGACCGCCGAAAAGAACGATGGCCTCAGGTGCACTGAATGCCACGAAATCAGCGAATGAGCGTCCGAGAATCTTTCCTGTGAACTCGAAAATCTTCAATGCAAGTTTGTCTCCGTCCTTTGCTGCATCGTAAACATCCTTTGAAGCGATTGTGTCAAGGCTCCTCAGAACTGAAGGCTCGTCAGAAAGTTCCAGCCACTCACGGGCAGTACGCGCAACACCTGTTGCCGAGCAATATGCCTCAAGACAGCCGGTCTTTCCGCAGTTGCATGTACGGCCGTTGTTGCGGACTGCAGCCGTGTGTCCGAGCTCACCTGCGAATCCGTCATGTCCATAGACGACCTCACCGTTGATAACGATACCAGAACCGACGCCGGTTCCGAGGGTTATCATGATGAAGTTCTTCATACCACGGGCTGCACCATAAGTCATCTCACCCACGGCTGCCGCGTTGGCGTCATTGGTAAGAGCCACCGGAAGACCGCCAACTGCTTCAGAAAGAAGCTTTGCAAACTCCACAGTGGTGCGTCCCCAAGGAAGGTTAGGTGCATTCTCAATTGTTCCTGTGTAATAGTTGCCGTTAGGAGCGCCGACTCCGATACCCCTGACCTGACCTTCAGCATTCGCATCTGCAATGATCTTTTTCACTGCCTCGGCTACCTCTGAGATGTAGAGGTCAACTTCCGCATGTGTATCTGTGCGGATTACAGTCTGCGCCAGCACTGTTCCACGAGCGTCAACTACTCCGAGCTTGGTGGTCTGTCCACCAACGTCGATACCGACTACATAATTTCCTGTTGCCATATCTATAATTTAATCAACTTTAATGTCCTTGTTCACATTCTTGCTGCCGACCAGTGCGTAGAATACGAGGTAGCAAAGGCAGGCAATCTGAAGCCAGTAGCTCTGTACTGAACCGATTGAATCTGCGAGGAGATTCTGGAGGAAAGGTATGATACCGCCACCGCATACAAGAGTCATGAAGATGCCGGAAGCTGTTGCCGTATATTTTCCAAGACCCTCAGTGGCAAGGTTGAAGATAGAGCCCCACATGACTGAAGTACAGAGACCGCAGAGCATGATGAAGATAAGGGCTACCGGAAGCTGTTTGCCGAACATGGCGAGAGTTGCGGACTCCGGAGTGAAGATGAAGCATACCAGGAAGACAATCGCAAGGATGGACATTCCGGAAAGCATTGACTTTGGAGACACTTTGCCACCGAGTGCACCACCACCGAGACGGCCGAGCATCATGCAGAACCAGTAAGCTCCTACCATTGTACCTGTAAGTGCGGGTCCTACCCAAGGAAGCTCGGAGAAATAAACGTTGGCAGTATTAGGAATACCTACCTCAATGCCGACATAGAAGAAGATGGCAACGGCTCCAAGCACGAAATGACGGAATGAAAGAGGTCCGTGAGGATCTTTCTTGACAAGTCCGGACTTGCGTGCAGCCTTCTCTTCTGGAGTCTCCATGTGAGGCTCAGGAATCTTCGTGAGCGCGATGATGACAGCAGCAAGGGCGAAGATTGCCATAGCGAGAATCATTGCCGGAGCGGCATCCTTCACGGTAGCGTTGTCAAGGCTTCCGCCGACAAGATAACCGAGGAGAATAGGAGCAAGAGTTCCTCCGACTGAGTTGCATGATCCTCCGAGCTGGATGAGACGGTTGCCTTCATTTCCGCCGCCGCCGAGAGTGTTGAGCATCGGATTCACCACAATGTTGAGCATACACATTGAGAATCCTGCAACGAATGCTCCGACAACATAGATTGCGAAGTCCTGCGCAGGGCCTGAAATCCACTGGATGGCAACTCCGACGAGGCCAACAATCACAGCTGCAAGAGCAGTGAACTTGTATCCCTTTCTCTTAAGGATGATACCTGCAGGTATTCCCATGCACGCGTAAGCGATGAAATTGGCAAGTGTTCCGAGCTGTGAAAGAGCCTTTGACGCACCGAACTGCTTGGTCACGATGACTCCCATGGAGCCCGCGAAATTGGTGACGAACGCAATCATAAAGAAAAGCGCGAACATCACGATGATTGCTGGTAGGTTTTTGTTTTTCGACATGATATTAGATGTTAATAATTACTAATGGTCAGTTAAACGGGCTCTAAGGTACGAATTTTTTATTAATCTGAATGTATCGGGCCATCAAAAACAACAACCTTGATTATTAATTAGACCGACATACCATAAAAATTAGCAGGGTCCCCTCCCCAAGGAACCCTGCCGTATATAAAACGAACTTAACAAATAGACACGAAAAAATTCTGATGTCTTGTACAAAGGTAATAAATTAAAATCAACTTCCAAACTTTTGCGAGAATTTTTAACAAAACTTATCCAAATTCACAAAAAACAAGCAGCAAAATCGGCCAAAAGGCAAAAATCATGAACGAATAATCTACGAATTCCTGTATTCGCTCGGAGTCATGCCCGTGCGCGCCTTGAAGAATTTGTAGAAAACCGACTGGTTCGGGAAATTGAGCATATAGACAATCTCCTTTATTGTGGAAGATGAATATTTCAAAAGATTCTTGGCTTCAAGGATTACATATGCGTCGATCCAGTCAGGAGCCGACCTGCCGGTAGCCGATTTTATGAGTTTTGAAAGATATTTCGGTGTCAGGCAAAGGCAGTCCGCATAGAATCCGACATTCCTGTATTTGGAATAATTCTCGGAAACAAGCTTGATGAACTGGTCGAACACCTGCCTGCCACGGTTGGTGGAGGAAGGCGAGACAAAATTGATTTCGCGTAGCTTGCGGGAATGCACCCCTGCAAAAAGATAGAAAAGCGACGACACGAGGGACGACACTGAATCTATCTTGAAATTGGACTCCACCAGCATGACCTTGCTCATCAGTTCAAGATAATTGCCGGCAATGGCACACTCCTCTGGGGAGAGCTTGAGGCAAGGATTGTCAAGCATGGCAACCCCGTCATTGAAAAGCTTGTTGATATCGACACGGAGATTGTGCACAACCGACTTTGACATCACGATGCCGGCATAGTGCAGTTCCTCGATCGGAGAACTCACCACCTCGTTGACTTTCAATATATTGCCCGGGGCACTGAGAAAAAGCGTACCGTCATCCATATCGAACTCGTTGAGATTTACATTGAGCCTGATATGACCTTTCACGCAGAACATCATCATGTAGGCATCAAGCCTGCACGGATGGCGGAAAAGATGGAGCCCGTCGTTATACCTTACATCAACTATACAAAGGTCGTCTCCCATCCACCTGCAGCATGAAGATGACATGTCCTCCTTCATCTGGGCCATTGTAAGATTGTTGAGGTTTCTTGTTGTGTTTTCTTCCATATCTTGTTCTTGCACTCTTATTGATCATGTTGAGCGGAAAGTCAAGGCTACAAAAAATAATCCTTCGTGAAAAAGAGGGAAAATTTTCGACCATTTGAATAAAAAATCACGAATTTATACAACGTAGAAGGGCTGCACCGTCAAAACGGTACAGCCCCCTTATGATAATATAATCGGAAAATCCTACAGAGCGGCCATATTCTGGCTGTTCACGACGTTCTTGCCCTCCGGTGTGTAGGCGAATGCCATCCTGTCAGCATATACCGACTCGGCAACGCGACGCACCACTTTCAGTGAGCTGTTCATCATGTGGTTCTGCTCGGTGAACGGCTCCGGAAGCACGCAGAGTGCAGCAGGAAGCCATCTCTCAGGGAATGTGCCATAATTGCTTCCACCCTTGCGGTAAGAATCCACCTCTGCCTGGATTTTCTTGAGCATCATCTCCTTGGCCTCATCCGATTCAGGGTCGAGCCCAGGTTTTTCAGAAGCTACATATGCTTTCAGATTGTCCTTGTGAGGCACTACGAGAGCAATTGTATAAGGGTCCTGGCTGTTGTGCAGGATGATGTTCTCGATGTACTTCGAGTTCTCGCCGATTGACTCCTCGATGAGCTCAGGGCTATATTTCTCTCCGTCAGACGAGATGAGCAGGCATTTGAAGCGGCCCACCACATAGAGGAACCTCTCATCCCTCATGTAACCCATGTCACCGGTATGGAGCCAGCCGTCCACTATGGTGTCGGCAGTGGACTTCGGATTCTTCCAATATCCGGCCATAACATTCTCTCCCTTGATGCAGATTTCTCCGCGCTCTCCGTACGAAAGCTCCTTTCCGTTGTCATCCAATATCTTGATTTCCATTGGTTTGACCACGCATCCTGAAGAACCGAGGATATGGTGTTCGAATGAGTTTGCAGAGATGATAGGGGTTGCCTCGGAAAGACCGTATCCCTGGAACATCGGGATTCCGATGGCATAGTAGTACCTCTGGAGGTCGATGTCAAGAAGGGCACCGCCACCTACGAAGAAACGCATCCTGCCACCGAGGGCCTCGCGCACGCTCTTGAACACGAGTTTGTCGAACAGGGCCACGAAAGGTTTTCTCCAGAAACTCATGCCTGCTCCCTTGTTGTAGCCTTCCTTATTATATATGATGGCGTTCTTCAGAGCCATATTGTAGAGTTTCTCCACGAAAGGTCCCTTTGCCTTAACTCCGGCCTCGATGGTCTTTTTGAAGCTTTTTGCGAGGGACGGTACGGAAAGCATGATGGTAGGACGGATAGCCTTGATGGTGGAAGGGATGTTGCGGAGGCTGTTGCCCGGAACGGTAGCGAAAGATGAACCGTAGGACATGAGCGTATAGAAGCCTGCCACATGGGCAAAACAGTGGTCCAGAGGAAGGATGATGAGCATCACGTCGTCCTCACGGCAGCCAATCACGGAATGAGCCTGCTCGACATTCGCAGTATAGTTCCTGTGCGTCAGGAGGATACCTTTCGGATCAGCCGTAGTGCCGGAAGTATAGCTGATGTTGGCATAGTCATCGGGCTTCACCGATTTGTATCTCTCGATGAAAAGGTCCTCATGCTCTGCAAGGAACTTGTCACCGGCCTCCATCACATCGCCGATATAGACCTCGTTCTCCTTCATGTCCTTCAGCTTGTCGAACACGATGACTTTCTCGACCATCGGACATTCCGGGAGAATCGTCCTGATTTTGCCGATTTGGGAAGCCGAAGTGAAAACATATTTGGAATCAGAGTGTTTCACACGGAACACAAGGTCGTTGGACTCCTCAAGCTTGATGGAAAGAGGCACGTTCACACCCCCGGCATAGAGGATGCCGAGCTCTCCGATCACCCAGAGATTGCGTCCCTCGGAAAGGAAGGATACCTTCTCCCCTTTTTCGAAGCCCATGGCCATGAGGCCGGCACCGATTCGGTATGCGGTCTTGCGGGTCTGCTCGTAGGTGGTCTGAGTCCATTCATCCCCGACCTTTTCCCAAAGGAATGTGCTGGTGGAATACTTCGCCGTGTATTTCTCGACAAAATCAATTATTGTAAGTCTTTCTGCCATAAAATCAATGGTTGGTTTATAAAAATTAAAGTCAATTATCTTATTCTGAAGCCTTTCCTGTAGGAAAGCTATTCATTCTTGAAAAGGCCGAAAAGCTCGGCATCTATCCTGTCCGTCACCTCCTGGAAATCCTCGGGACGGTTCTCGAACTTGATGCGGTCAACATCGAGGATGAGAAGCCTGCTCTTGTAGTCCTTTATCCAGTTCTCATATCTTTCGTTCAGACCCGTGATATAGTCGATGCGTATGCTCTTCTCATATTCGCGTCCTCTTTTCTGAATCTGACCGATAAGGTTAGGTATGGAGGAACGGAGATAGATAAGAAGGTCCGGCGGATTCACGAGGGACATCATGAGGTCGAACAGGTCGGAATAGTTTTCGAAATCCCTTGTGCTCATCAGTCCCATGCCGTGGAGGTTGGGAGCGAAGATTCGGGCATCCTCATAGATTGTCCTGTCCTGGATTATTACATCGTCACATTTGGAAATTTCCACTACATCCTTGAAGCGTTTGTTGAGGAAATAAATCTGCAGATTGAAAGACCATCTTTCCATATCTTCATAGAAGTCTGCAAGATATGGGTTGAAATCCACAGATTCGAATTTTGGTGTCCATCCGTAATGGGCGGCCAGCATCTTGGTCAATGTCGTCTTGCCGCTGCCGATATTGCCTGCTATTGCTATGTGCATAAAAGTATGTTTATATGTTTCGTTTCATCCAATTAGATTAGCAAATTTAATAACTCTTTTCGTATTTTTGTGAAACTAAATATATTTTTGGATGATACAGAAGGATTATTTCATATTCAATCCGTTCCAGGAAAGATGCACTGTCGTCAGTGATGAGCAGGGCAATTGCGCAATCGTGGATCCGGGATTCAGCAACACGAGGGAAAGGGACAGCCTTTTCGGGTTCATTCGCGACAGGAAACTGAGACCTGTCTGCATAATGCTCACCCACGCCCATTTCGACCACATTTTCGGAATGGCCGAGACTGCCGCCGAATATGGAATTCCGGTTTATATGCACGAAGCCGACAAGGTCATAATGGAGCAGGCCAACGTGGAACTGTGCCGTGCATTCGGGCTGAAGGCCCCTGCATTGGAAGCTCCGCAGGGGAAGGAATATACATATATATATATAAAGGAAGGGGACGTCGTACCTGTCGGGACAATGGAGTTCGAGGTAATCGGGACTCCGGGACATACGCCGGGCGGAATCTGCCTGCTCGAGAGGAAGGAAAGGATTCTGTTCAGCGGGGATACGCTTTTCGCCGGGGCAATCGGCAGGACGGACAACAAGTGGGGGGATTATGATGCCCTGATCAACGGCATCCTTACCAAGCTGATGACACTTGACGGGGACATTGAGGTGATACCAGGACACGGCCCGCTTACCTCCATAGCAAGGGAAGGCATGACTAACCCGTTTCTTCTTCCTTTCAACGAGCCATACGAAGAGGACTGATACAGATGGACGACAAAAACGAGTACATAGAAATAACAGGGGCGCAGGCCCATAATCTCAAAGGCGCTTCCCTGTCCATCCCGAGAAACAGGTTCGTGGTGGTCACCGGACTGAGCGGCAGCGGCAAATCGTCCCTTGCATTCGACACCATTTATGCCGAGGGACAGCGCAGATACATGGACACTCTTTCCACTTATGCAAAACATTTCATGGGTATATTGGAAAAACCTGAAGTGGAATCCATATCCGGTCTCAGCCCTATCATAGCCATCGAACAGAAGACCACCGGAAACAACCCGCGTTCGACAGTCGGCACAATCACGGAAATATATGATTTCCTGAGACTTCTGTATGCCAGAGCATCAAAGGCATACTCCCCTGCCACAGGCAGGGAAATGGCCAGATATACCGATGAGCAGATAGTCTCCCTGATTATGGACAATTACGAGGGGAGGAAATGCTATCTGCTTGCCCCCATCGTGGTCGGCAGGAAAGGCCATTACAGGGAGTTGCTCGACCAGATGAGGCGCAGGGGATATACCCAGGCCCGCATCGACGGCGAAATCAAGGAGTTGAGCGAAGTGACCGCCCTCGACAGATACAGGGCACATTTCATAGAGCTTGTAGTGGACAGGCTGAAACCGGCACAGAAGGATGCGAAGCGCATCAGGGATTCAGTGATGACGGCGCTGAATTTCGGCAAAGGATCCCTGGCAGTAATGGACCAGGAAACCTCAGAGGTGCATCACTATTCAAAGCATCTCGTATGCCCTGACACAGGGCTGTCGCTGGCTGAACCGGCACCGCATTCGTTCTCATTCAATTCGCCTCAGGGCTACTGTCCTCATTGCAAAGGCCTCGGGCAAATCGTGGATGTGAACATGGAGAGCATCATTCCGAACAGGTCAGCATCAATCGCCGATGGTGGAATAGTGCCTCTCGGAAAGGTGAGGGAAACAAGAAAATTCGACATAATCCGCTCTATAGCACGTAAATATAATTTCTCGCTCTATGACCCGATTTCCGACCTGCCAGACGATGTGGTGTCTCTGATCGTGTTCGGTTCGGACGAGCTGTTCAGGGTCGGCGAGGGTACTTCCTCCGAAATGGTGTCGTTCCCGGGAATCGTGGAGGACATCAGTGAGAAGATCACGTGTCCTGTGTGCTCAGGCACGAGGCTCAACAAGGAGGCGCTCTGCTTCAAGATTGACGGAAAGACGATTGCGGAGGTCGCGGCAATGGAAATCAGCACTCTGAAAGAGTGGTTCGACTCGCTTGACAATGTGTTCGACAAAAGGGAGGGTACGATTGCGCGGGACATCCTCAAGGAACTGAAGGACAGGGTGTCATTCCTTCTGGATGTAGGCCTGGACTATCTGTCTCTGGACAGGGCGACAGCGTCTCTCTCGGGCGGAGAAAGCCAGCGCATCAGGCTGGCTACCCAGATTGGCTCCAAGTTGGTGAATGTGCTTTATATCCTCGATGAGCCGAGTATCGGACTGCACCAGAGGGACAATAGGAAACTGATAGCCTCACTGAAGAAGCTGAGGGATGAGGGGAACTCCGTGATGGTGGTTGAGCATGATGCCGAGACCATGGTTTCGGCGGACTGGCTCGTGGATGTGGGGCCGGGAGCCGGTGAGAATGGAGGAAAGATTTGCCTGAGTGCTCCATTGAGTGTCCTTATGGGAAAAAACTCAGAAGAAGGTGTGGATCCGAGCAGGATTATTGCAGGGCCGTCCGTGACTCTGGATTATCTGCTTGGGAAACGCAGGCTGGAACTTCCTGCCGTACGTCGCATGGGAAACGGGCTTACAATCGGCATCAGGGGTGCGAGGGGCAACAATCTCAAGAATGTGGATGTGGACTTCCCTCTCGGAATGCTCATAGGAATAAGCGGAGTCAGCGGAAGCGGCAAGTCTTCCCTGGTGAACGAGACTCTGATGCCTGTTCTGAAGAACAAGTTCTACAATGCAAGGATGCAACCTCTGCCTTATGACAGAATCGTGGGCATTGAGAACATTGACAAGCTCATTGAGATTGACCAGAGTCCGATCGGCAGGACACCGAGAAGCAATCCGGCTACGTTCACCGGGGTGTTCAACGACATCCGCAACCTGTTCGAGGCCACTCCGGACGCAAAAGTGAGAGGGTTCAAGGCAGGGCGGTTCTCGTTCAATGTACCGGGAGGGCGCTGCGAGGAGTGCAAGGGAGCCGGCATCAAGGTAATCGAGATGAATTTCCTGCCATCCGTGAATGTGGTGTGCGACGAGTGCAGGGGGCGGAGATACAAGAATGACACATTGGCGGTCCGATATAAGGGCAGAAACATCAACGATGTGCTGGAAATGCCTATAAGCGAGGCATATACATTCTTCGAGAACATTCCTTCAATCGCCCAGAAGCTGAAGGCCCTGGTGGAGGTCGGTCTCGGATATGTGAAGCTCGGGCAGTCTGCCGTGACATTGTCCGGTGGAGAAAGCCAGAGAATGAAACTGGCGGCGGAGCTTGGACGCAAGGGCACCGGAAATACGCTGTACATTCTTGACGAGCCTACGACAGGTCTGCATTTCGAGGACATAAAGGTGCTTTTGGATGTATTGAACAGGATTGTGGATCAAGGGAATACGGTGATTGTCATCGAGCATAACCTCGATGTGCTGAAAAGCGTGGATTACCTTTTCGACATGGGTCCGGAGGGAGGACGCAGAGGCGGAACAATCGTGGCAAGCGGAACACCGGAGCAGCTCGCAGACAATCCGGCATCGGTGACAGGGCCGTTCCTGAAGGAAATTTTATTTTTATAAATGTAAAAATTTTTGATAGTATGAACAAAATCACTGTCCAGTGTGAAAACACCGGAAACCGATATGAGGTGAAAATCGGGACAAGTCTGAAAGATTTTGCATCAACAATCAGGAAAGAGCTCAAGCCGGATTCTTTCGGAAGCGCAGGCATACTTGCAGCACTCGTGGACAATATGCTCAAGGAGCTGGATTTCAAGATAGTGGAGCCGCATACTGTCCGCTTCATCGGATATTCTCACCCTGACGGGAGGAGAACATACATCCGCTCGCTCTGCTTCGTGCTCCAGAATGTAATATCCGAATTGTATCCCAACAAGGTTCTCGCAATCGACTATTCCCTTCCGAGCGGGCTTTACTGCGAACTGAGGGAGCTTGCCGACTTGGAGGACGGAAGGCCGGATGTCTATTTCCTGACTGACGACGAAATCAGCATAATCAAGGAGAAGATGAGCGACTTGATTCGCAGAGACCTGCCTATCACTAAAGTCAAGCAGACTCCTGAAAAGGCCGAGGAGCTGTTCTCCGCCAAGCACCAGTACGAAAAGGTCAATCTGCTGAACACCCTGGGGAGATTTTCATACAGTGTATATTATCTTGATGGACAGGCAGATACGTTTCATGGTCCCATGCTTTCGTCCACAGGAAGCATAAAGACCTTCGACCTTGTCGGCTTCAGCAACGGTTTCTGTCTGCAATATCCGATGGACGGCAACATGGACAGGATGCTCCCTATGAAGAAGCAGTCGAAGATTGCTTCGGCGCTGAAGGAACATTCTGACTGGTGTGCGATGATGGGAGTGAAAGGAGTCGGAACACTGAACAAGGTTGTAAGAAGCGGAAGAATAGTGGAACTTATAAATCTCTGTGAATCACTTCATGAGAGGAAATATGCCGAGATAGCCGACCAAATCTATGCAAGACGTGGAAGCGTGAGGATTGTATTCATTGCAGGTCCGTCGAGCAGCGGCAAGACTTCCACTTCCAAGAGACTGGCCATCCAGTGCAGGATTCTCGGGCTGAATCCCAAGGTCATCGAGCTGGACAATTATTTCGTTGACAGGGAGCATACGCCAAAGGATGAGACCGGACAATATGATTTCGAGTCCCTCTATGCCATGGACCTGGATTTCCTCGGCAAGCAGCTGAACGAACTGCTTGAGGGTAAGGAGATTGAGATTCCCCGATTCGATTTCAAGGAGGGCAGAAGGCATTTCGACGGGAACAGGATGAAGCTGGAGGACAAGGACATCCTTATAATGGAGGGAATACATGCCCTCAACCCGGCAATGATTCCGGGAGTTGACAGTTCCAAGGTGTTCCGTGTATATGCTTCAGCGCTCACGTCACTTTCGATTGACGAGAACAACAACATTTCCACATCCGACAACAGGATGCTGCGCAGGATGATTCGCGACAACCGGACAAGGGGCATCATTCCGGAGGAGACCATCATGAGATGGCAGAGTGTCAGACGGGGCGAGAACAGGAACATCTTCCCGTTCCAGGAAAATGCTGATGCGGTGTTCAATTCTGCTCATCTGTTCGAGCTTCCGGTGCTCAAGTATTATGCAGAGCCGCTGCTCAGACGCATTGCTCCCAATTCGCCGGCATATTGCGAGGCTACGCGGCTGCTCAAGTTTCTTGACTATATAGTCGCTCTCTCTCCTGCGGAGATTGCCGCCATTCCGCCTACTTCCATCCTCCGGGAATTCATCGGAGGTCAGACACTATAAAAAAGTAGAGGCTGACCCTAAAGCCTGTCATTTCGAGCGAAGCACGAAGTGCGTAGTCGAGATATCTATTATCCATCAATTAGTTAGGAAGATCTCTCCATGCGCTACGCTTAGTCGAGATGACAGAAAACGAACTTTAGGGTCAGTCCCTTCAATTATTTAGTATATTCTACAATCAGAACAGACCGAGGAGCCACGACAGTGGCATCGGAAACTTCGCAAGGCTTGCCGGTGACAACGTCACGACCGCCTGCAAGGCCCTCTGAAATCTCAGAATAATAGCTCCAAGGCACATTCTTAGGCTCTGACGAATTGTTCACATATACGAACACAACATCCTTGTCATCATACCTGAAGTAACCATAGGTATTGTCACGGCTGAGGAAATGCATGGTCTTGCCGTCATGGATGACACTCTTGCCCTTCCTCCACTGGAACAGATGTTTGCAATAGTCGTACATTTCCGCAGCCTGCCCCTTTGGCACTGCCAGACCGTCAGTATTCACCACGGCCGCAGCCCTGCCCTCGGCAGAGAAGAGATCCATTTTGTCGCCAGGCCATCCGCCAGGGAAATCGACACGCAGACCGCCATGTCCCATGGCAAGGTCACAAGAAACGAACATCTGCTCGTCACCTGCAAAAATCTGAGGATAACCCCTCATCGTAGCCACCATTGCCATGGCAATCTTCACCCTCGCCGGATCCTTGCGCAGCCCGTCAGCAAGACGGTCCGTATCATGATTGCCAGGGAAGATGAGCATATTGGAAAGGTCATGATAAACAAAATCATGGGAAAGGACATCATATACACGGGTCATGCCCTGGCCCCAGCCTGGATTGTCCTCGACCAGACCTGCCCTCAATGCCTCATAGAGAGGGAAATCCATCACGGATTTCAGATGGGAGTCGAATCCGTCCTTATTCTCGTTTCCGCCCTGCCAGTATGCAAGCTGCGGAATTGACGAAGTCCATACTTCACCCACGATGTTCATGTTCGGATATTCGTTCATCACGCTCGCACACCACTCCGCCATAGGGTCTTTCTCATTGTAAGGATATGTATCCACACGCAGTCCGTCAAGTCCGGCATATTCTATCCACCATACTGCCCACTGCTTGAAGTAGTTGAGTACAAATGGATTGTCGAGGTTCATGTCCACCATTGACTTGTCGAACCATCCGCTCTCCTGAATGTAGAGGTCCTTCTTTGAAGCATTCGGGTCCATGTTTGTGGAGAAACATATATTGGAACCGGTGTACTCGTCGAACACATGATACCAATCCTTGAAAGGAGTGTCCTTCATCCACCAGTGAGCCGAACCGGCATGGTTTGGAACAATATCCATGATAATCTTGATGCCCTTGCCATGAGCCTTGTCCACATATTCCTTGTAAAGTTCGTTGGAACCGAAACGGGAATCTATGTGATAATAATCAGTGCAGGCATATCCGTGGTATGAATGCTCGGGCTGATTGTCCTCGAGAAGAGGCGTACACCAGATTGCAGTTGCGCCGAGGTCGGCGATGTAATCGAGGTGGTCGATAATTCCCTGGATATCACCTCCGTGACGTCCGAAGCGGGCATTGCGGTCATATTTGTCGGCAGTGTCGTCAGTGGAGTCGTTGGAAGTGTCGCCGTTTGCAAAACGGTCAGGCATGATGAGATATATCATGTCCGCAGTCGTGAAGCTCTGCCTCTGAGCTGAACCAGCTTTGCGGCTGTCTATCTGATAAGGATATTTGAACGACTCTTCATCCTTGGAGAAAACAATATAATATGTACCTGCAGAGGCGGTTGGAGCCACTTTCACATCTACAAATACGAAATTCGGGCTGTCGGCCTTGTTGATCTTGGTCACGGACACTCCGCTGCCGCCTTCAATGGCCACATTGTAATCCGAAATGTTCTCTCCCTGCACAAGAAGCTGGAGAGGTGTTTTCATTCCCACCCACCAGGACAGAGGCTCCACCCTCGTCACCTGGGTGTCAGTTGCATCAGCTACCGTTGCCGGATCGAAAGAAGACTGTCCGCAGGAAGCGAGAAGCACTGCTGCGGATAAAATGGTTATCAATCGTTTCATACTTTGGTTAGTTTGGACATTTGTTTCGTCAAAATTATGTTTCAAATCAGTAACTCTCTATGCTGTAATCATATGGCTCGGCAAGAGAGACCGATACAACAACTTTGTTACCCGGAATTGAGCGTGAAAAAACAAGTTTTGCTCCATCGGCGGAAATCAGTTCGAACGCACCTCCCTTGTCCCCGGCGGCAAGCGCAGGGTTGGAATGACGGACATCGATGAGCCATTTGTAGAAATCCGTATATTCATTGTCCTTCCACTGAGGAATTGCGTCTTTTTCGAAGAATTCGAACCTCTTGTTCCATCCTATTTCCTGTCCGGTGTAGATAAGAGGCTGGCCTTTCGGAAGAGTGAAAGTCAAGACAGCCATTACTTTAGCTGCATTTCCCATTCTCTCGAACTCCGTCCCTGCCCAAGAATTTTCATCATGATTGGACGTGAACATAAGACGGAAAGCATCTGCCGGAAAACGCTCGGCATCCTTCGCGATATAAGCCAGAAGGTCGTTAACATTTTTGTTACCCTGCGCAATATCGTTCAGCATATGGTGAAGTTCCCAGGAATAGGAAGCATTGAAGCCGCTCAACGAATGAAGCAGAGGTTCCTCACCTTCAGCAAGCATGTACATGTCCGGATAATCGGCACGAAGCTCGGCGATGGCATCCCTCCAGAACTCCAAAGGCACCTCGCAGGCCATGTCGCAACGGAAACCGTCAAGTCCCCTTTCCATCCAGAAACGCATCGACTTTACCATCTGGGCAATCATGTCCGGATTGTCATAATTGAGATTTGCGGTATCAGTCCAGTCAGCCGTATAGGTTGTATTGCCTTTGTCATCCCGTTCATACCAGTCCGCAGGAGCTTCGCTCACCCATTTGGCATCCGGAGAAGTGTGGTTGGCCACCCAGTCTATAACAACACGCATCCCGAGCCTGTGTGCCTCGGCCAGGAAATTGTCAAAATCCTCGATTGTTCCGTATTCAGGATTTACATCGCAGTAGTCCTTGACAGAATAATAGGATCCGAGAGTGCCTTTGCGGCCCACAACTCCTATCGGATGTATAGGCATGAGCCAGACGATGTCGATTCCAAGATCCTTCAGACGGGGAAGTTGTGCCTGTGCTGCGGCGAAAGTACCCTCCGGAGTGTACTGACGCACATTCATTTCATATACCACAGAATTAGCAAGTGGCTGAATCTGAGGTTCCTGCGCGCATGAAAGCAGCAGTATGGCCGAGCAGACGGCCAGTATTATCCTTTTCATGATATAAGATTAGTTTTGTGTCATTCTTCTATTGTTTCCTGTGCAAGGATTGTAGCGGAGAGAGGCTTTGCAGACACCCTCTTGCCTACGAATTCGGCCAGGCCGTCCGGATCCGCAGCCCCGTTGCGGGCAAGCACGGTGTAAAGTCCCTCCGGGATTTCCACCGATACCTTCTTCGAAGATCCGTTGAGGAGGACTACGAGAGATGATGAGCTATCGATGCCTTCCAGACCGCTGATCCGGAATGCAACGGCGCATGGGTCCTCTGTCTCCATGAATTCGAGCTTCTCACGCACAAGGTCTGCATCAGCGAGGCAGAATCCCGGATGAGCATGGCGGATGGCAGCAACGGCAGCGATATAGTCATTCAGTCCCTTGTACTTTGTCTTGTATGTCCAATCTATTGCGTTGATTGAATCAGGGCTCTTGTAGCTATTCTTCGTTCCCTGTTTGTGGCGATAGACTTCCTCTCCGTTGAAAATGAAAGGAATGCCCTGCGACACAAGCACAGCAGTCTGTGCAAGCTTTACCATCTCGATTCTGTCTTTCTCGGTCGCCTTGGTGGCAATCTCCAGACGGTCGCGCATACAATGGTCGTCATGGCAGCTTACGTAGCTTACGTGCTGTAGAGGATTTGCAGCCCAGGCCGTCACACCGACCTGAGGATGTTCAACTCCTCCGGCGATTCCGAACTCCATATTCGCCCTGTTACCGGGAACACTTGCGACAAATCCCGCATTGGAGCAATCAAGAGGCCCGCGAAGGGCATCCCTGATATTGTCACTGAAGGCGCCGACCCTATCAAGAAGATGAGTATTGTCCTTGAGAGCAATGGTTTCGGGTTCAAGAGCAGGTGCAGAGGCCGCCCATCCCTCACCGTAGAGTACGACGTCAGGATCCAGGGCATGGAGACGGTCGCTTATGAGGTTCATGGTCTCGATATCGTGGATTGCCATAAGATCGAAACGGAATCCGTCTATATGGTATTCCTTCATCCACCATTCAAGAGATTCGACCATATATTTGCGGAACATCGGCTGCTCCGAAGCTGTCTCGTTGCCGCATCCTGAGGCATTGCAGAATGTTCCGTCAGGATTCATCCTGTAGAAATAGCCGGGAACTGTCCTCTCGAAGCCTGACAGGACGGCGGAGAATGTATGGTTATACACAACATCCATTATAACCCTGAATCCCTCACGATGGAGTGCCTGCACCATCTGCTTGAACTCAAGGATTCTGGTCTGCGGATTGAAGGCATCCGTTGAATAAGACCCTTCCGGGACATTATAATTCTGGGGGTCATAGCCCCAGTTGTACTGAGGAAGGTCGGGTCTGCTTTCGTCCACGGTGAAGTAGTCGAAGGACGGCAACAGCTGTATATATGTGATTCCCAGCTCTTTCAGGTGGTCTATGCCTGTCGGCAGTCCGTCAGGATTGGTAGTACCAGTTTCCGTCAGGGCAAGATATCTGCCTTTGTTGGATATGCCGGATGACGGATGAATCGAGAAATCCCTGTGGTGCATTTCATAGACTATGATGTCGGACGGGGCGATTACCGGGCTTTTATCCGAGTCCCAGCCTTCCGGGTCTGTACCGGCCCAGTCTATGACAGCTCCTTTCCTGCCGTTCACGCAGACTGCCTTGGCAGCAATGCCTGCCGTTTCATCAAGCCAGCAGCCATCACGCCTCACCTGGAAGCCGTAGAATGTACCTTTGATGTCATCCTTGACAGTTGCCTTCCAAAGTCCTCCGGAAGCTTTCTTCATCTTTACGGAGACGAAGGCGGCCGTGTCGGAATATTCATGGTAAAGATTCACCTTTGCAGCCTCGGCTCCGGGAGCCCATACGGCAAATTCCGTTGTGGCTCCGAGGTATCTGCATTCTTCGTATGTCTGTCCGGGTATCGGGTATTGCCCCTCGGTGGCACATGATGCCAGGGCAGCGGCAGTCAATGCACACATAATACTTTGTTTCAGCATCGGTATCTGGTTTATCGGTTATTACTGCATGATCATGACAAACTCGCCAGGCTCAAGTTCCCTGGTAAGCTTCTTGTCGGAATCAACCGCGTATGTCTCATCAGAGAAAACATTCTTCCACTGCCCTGCTGCAGGGAGTGTCACAGAGATGCTCTTTTTGGCCGAAGTACCGAAATTGCCCAATACCGCGAATGACTTGCCGTCAGCCGTACAAACAATCCAGCGCCCGTTATCCCACCCTGAAGCATTCCAGCTGAACGATGCATCAGAATCGAAGAAGCGAGGATTGTCCTTGCGGAATTTCAGGAGTTTGCAATATGTATCGTACAGATCCTTCCTCTGGGCAACGTCGAGATAGTCCCAATGAACAGGTTTCTTGCCTGTACGGCCGTTCTCATCAATGGATATGTCATAACCGAGTTCCTCGAACTGCCAGAGCATCTTCGGCCCCGGAACGGTCAGGAAAAATGCAGCGGCAAGTTTCTCCCTGCGCATCCTCATATCGAGGCTGCCCTTAATGCCTGATGCCCCGTAAGCCTCTGATTTATAGGCGGTCCTCTCCTCGTCATGGCTTTCCATATAACCCACATACGAGCCGAAAGGCATGGACGAGCCCGTCCATAGTCCGCTGAAATCGCTGCCCGAAGAATATCCCATAATTGCCTGACAGTAAGCATTGTTGAGATTTCTCCAGACCTTAGCTCCTGCTTTTGCAAGAGCGTTTTCCTCCCTTGTCTCGCAGAAATGCTCGAGAATCACCACGGCATCCGGGTTGACAGCCTTGACGGCATTGGTATATTCGGTCAATATATCGATTCGGCTCTGGTCATAGTTGGATGCGGTATTTTCATTACTTGATTTGTTGGTGAATCCTTTGGTGAGGTCAAAGCGGAATCCGTCCACATGATATTCCTTCAGGAGATATTCGAGGCTCCTCTTCACATGGTCGCGCACGATTGCGTTCTCGTGGTTCCAGTCGTGGAATACGCTGTACGGATGCGGTGCATCGACATTGAAGAATGGATTGTTAGCAGCTGTCTTATTTCTTGCGGAATCCCAATAGAGCTTGGCATAAGGGTGTGCGCCGGTAGCCTGATTATATACTACATCCACAAGCACGGCAAGTTCTCTCCTATGGCACTCGTCGATGAACTGTTTGTAGAGTTCCCGTGAGCCGTAAGCCTTGTCGAGAGCGAAATATGAGCAAGGATTGTAACCCCAGCTGTCATTGCCGTCGAACTCCTGAACAGGCATCAGCTCCACTGCATTGACGCCGAGGGCCTGGATATGGTCGAGTTTGCCGAGGGCCCCCGTGATGTCTCCGGTGGATGTGAAATCCCTGAAATGCATCTCGTAAATCACAAGGTCATCAATATCTTCAATCTTGTAAGATGACACCTGCCATGGATAATTGTCCCGGTTGACCTTGAATGCTCCTACAAGCCCGCTCGTGCCTTCCGGATATGCCCTCAGGCCGGGATATGTCGAAGATGATATGTATTTGTCGTTCGATCCGTCATAGACAATTTCCGTATATGGGTCATGCATACGGAAGGCTGAACCTTCGAGCATACCGATATAGTATTGGAACAGATACTCCTGATCCGGATTGACACCCGTGAATGTGTACCACCAGCAGCCAGCCGCCTCGTCGCGCTTCATCGCATATTCCGACTTTCTCTTCCACTCGCTGAAGTCGCCCACGACATAGCAGTAGTCATGATATTTTCCATTCTTGTCCAGGTCGTAAAGCACGACTGTGACTGACCCGTCAGCATTGTAGTTGATACCGTGGGATAGGCCTGCAGGCATGGTTTCCTTAACTACCTCATCAGGCTCGAATACGAATTTGGTATCCTGCACCTTGATGAAAAGATCTTCTGTCTGGGTCTTGCCGTCTGCGCTCCTCACGACGACTCCGATTTTGTTGACAGGAGTGTCGCCTGAAGCGAACCATTCCCTTATGTTCGGCTCAATAGGGAGCCTCCAGAGATTCTTCTCCTCACAAGGCTGCCACTTGCATTTGTCTATGTTCTGGCTCCATTCAGCCTGGACGAACATCCATTCCGCCTCAACTATTCCGATATGGGCATACATGTCCTTGGTATAATTGAAAAACGGAGACTTGCTGTCCGCCCTGTAGTAGAGCACGCAAGGAGAATCTGCATCGGGAGTCTCAGGGATAGCGAAAAGTCCTATTGCAAGTTCATCTACAGAGTCCTGGCTTATGGTTATGTTTGACGTCTTGAAAGCAGGTGCAGATACAGTGAATCGCGCCTCCCTTGTCGCTCCGGAGTTGTTCTGGGTCACGCTCACAGTGATGACATCAGAGCCGCTGCCTGATAGCTTGTCCAGGCTCAGCCAGTCAGCTTCATCCAGCATGGTCACACTCCAATTATCAGCATTGGTATCCACCGTCAGGACATCAGAGGACGCAGCTTTTGTGAAATACAATGTCGTAGGGGTTACGGACAACTTGTTGAGAGATGTCTCCGGCTCCTTGTTGCAGGAGAGAGTCACTAAAGATAAGATAAGCAGGAGACTCAAAAGCCTTCCGGGATGTTTCATTTCCATCAGTTTATGTGTTATTAATTCATAATTATCCAAGTTTACGAAATTACAAAATCCCGGTGGAAAACGGAAATCCGCCCGACGAAAAGGAGGAAGATTATGACGGACGGTCAGATTTGCGGGATGAATATTCCGCATTTCCTTCCAGACCGATCCACTGCCCGGCTTTTGCAATCTTGAATCCCTGAGTACAATTGTACATTGTAACGACACCTTTATATATGCCTGAATCAGAATCCTTCAGAAAATGTATTCACGCTTTTTGTAACAACACATTGTGTGAATACATTTTTGTACTATATATAATCGCCAAATCGAAAAGTGACGAAAATCAATACGAAATGCGATTTTTCGAGCCCCGGAGCACTCCAATACGAAAAGCGACAGAAATTTAGCACGCACACAACATAAAAAGCCCTCGAATGAGACAATCATCCGAGGGCTTCCTACATTCTGGAACCCGTTAAACATTCAGTTCAAACTTCACATTTTCCTCGCCCTCAAGCAGGCGTTCAGTACGCTGCAGGTTGGTCTCATATATGTGGACGTTACCCAGAAAGAGCGTGATTGACTTCAAGGGGATATCTATCTGCCTTGCCATCAAATAAAGATGGTAGATGTCCGAAGGTAGTCCGAGATTTGCATCTGAACTCCTCTGATAGGCAGTAACGACCAGCTCGCCACCATCAATCTGGAACTGTACCAGGCTCAAGCAAGGAGCCTGATTGCTCTCTGCATCGGTTGATCCAAGGAAAAGGACATAGTTCTTTGAGTTCCTTTTCTCCTTGTTGATCTTGGAAATCAGACCAGGCAGTTTCTCAAAATAGGTCGGGTAACTATTGACCAGAATAGAACCGCAGTAATCCCACCAGTTGATGCCGACCTCACGGTATTTCTCGACATTCCTTTCCCCCTGCATAAACAGAGATAGTTCGTTCTTGAGTTTCTTACGGGCTATTGAATGCCCTTCAAAGATGTCAAGCAGGTCTGCTGGGGTCATTGCCAGTTCCTGGTTCAGGAGATACTTGATGTTCCCCTTTTTGTTGGTTTGGGTTTCCCTTCTGAAAGGATTTTACCCAGAATTGAATAGTACTTGTTCATAGGTTTAATGCTTATTGATTTTTAAGATAAAACGCCCTCGTTTTATCAGGTTTATCCATTGTTAATTCACTGAAATTTCGTAACTTTACATTGTATTAGAATGGTATATTCTGCATCAGAACAGCGACGCTTGGCTGCTGTCTTTGTAGTTGCAGACGATCCATTCCTCCTGCTTTCGTCGGCTTGTCTTGGAAGCACTTATCGTTCTCTCTATTCGATGAATGACCCATCCGTTCTTTTCAGCATACTGCTCTATCGGATCATAAGGGAACATCGTCAGCATAAACTTTCCTTTGACAGTCTCGAGCAACTGTAGAAGCTGCTCCATATTCTGAGCGGAGAAGACACCTTCATAATGTCCGCAGTCAGAGTTTATGTAAGGGGGATCGACAAAGTGAAAAGCCTCCGGACAGTCATAGGTTGCTATGACATCAAGTGCATTTCGATTCTCTATCGTTACCCTTTCAAGTCGCTTACAAAGGTGCTCCGTAAATTCATCCTTGGCATTACGCAGTTTCTTTGGCATACCGCCCCCGAAATCATATCCGAATGTTCCATCCATCATCGAGGCAAATGACATCTTACACAACGCCCATACCGCCCAGGCTCTTTGAGCCGGAGAAAAGAACTCAGGATAAGCATTCACGTGTGCTGCGTGTGCATGAATATCCCGGCTGTGAAGCGTCTTGTCAATCTCTGCCTTCAGGTCTTTATAATACATCTGTGCCATCCAATAGAAGTTCGTGAGTTCAGTGTTGATGTCGTTTATGATCTCGGCTTCCGCCGGATGTTTGGCGAATAGTACTGCACCCCCCCCCACAAATGCCTCAGTGTAAAGGGAATGCTTCGGGATCAGAGGAAGGATGTGCTTGAGCATCGTCTGCTTGCCTCCGTAATAAGTTATCGGTGTTCTCATTGCTTTTCATTTTTAATTGTTACCTTTGTGTGTCTCACTTACTAAATACCCTATGGGTACAAAAACAGCGGTATTTCCGCAGCAAGGAGTTTCGCTCCCAGCTGTGCGGAGATACCGCTGTGTTAATAGTAAGTGAGACGACTATTTACAGGCTGGGAGCTTTTTTATTACCCACTCCCCGGGGCAAACAGATTTATATATTTTCCATTTCTACAGTATTCCCTGCAAGGCGATGGGTACAGTCATTCAGGAACTGCATCTTCCCATCCTTAATGAAAAAGTGGCAGAATCCGTCATGCATTGTCACCGCAACCGATGGATGCACTGTCGGGTTCTCGACATCACCGTTAAAACTCCACCAGGGTTTCCCGTCCTTCTTGGTCCAGAACTGGTGAGTTCTGCCACAAGCCGGGCATTTGAATCCCCAGATTTCCTCGGTGTCATTTGACAGATGTAACTTGACTTTTGCCATAGTTACTCCTCCAGCCATTTATTGACATATCGGATCGTTTCCTCACGGAAGGTCTGGAAGTCTGCCCATTCTTGAGTATAGTCAGCGATCTTCTCATCAGAGAGAGTACCGCTCTCAAGACCGGCTTTATGCTGGAGCAACTGAATCTGATGCGTCTTTATCGCATCCTCCTCCGTCTGAAGGTATCGGCTCCTGATAATGCCGTTTATGAGCTTGTTTCTATCCAGTTCATCACACTCGATAAGAGTACCTCCGTCTGCCATATTCCCCGTATAAGAGAAGCCCGGGAGCGGAGTCGTAGCCTCCTCATTCGGATAGTAATCCGCTGAGGACTCATTCAGATAAACTAAAAAATGCGCCCTGTCGTAACGACTTGGGCGCATCTGCTGCGGATATACCGCAGTGTAGGGTGATTTGTTCATTCTAAGTAAATTTATAAAACTTCTTGTTTTGCTTATTAGTCTGAACACTGATAACAGTCTGCGCTGGCAGATCTTCCTTTGAAAAATCCTGCTGCGCCTGATCTATCAGTATCATAGATCCTGTAAACGAGTAGTATTCTTTTCCATGTTCAATGGTCATTTCTTTACCGTCCCCATCTACATAGGTTAAAGTCTTCCCCAACCATAAGTAGCGTATAACCAGGCAAGGTTTCGGCTGGGTCTTTTCCCTATCATAGAACTCCTTGGTACTATTCTGAATTTCATAGTCACGAAGTTCCATCAGATAGTCCTCTTCCTGTCCTGAACCTTGATGCCAGAGTATCGTTTCAAAACGGCGTTTGAGTTTGACATCCATATCAAACGGGCACTGGCTGCGTTTACGAGCGATCTTTGCGCCTAATCTTTTTGTCTCCATATTATATTTCCTTAACAGATTTATTGAATTTGCGTGTTTGATTGTACCGATATATGACGAGCAATGCTGTCGGACTTCCTTCTGACTAAGCCCCAACTTAAAACCCTGCCTGATATGCCGGATCGCCTTGATCTTGTTTTTCTTTGCCACCCTGATATGACCATCAGCAAATATGCGATATCCTACAATAGGAAGACCATCTATCAGATTCCCGACTTGCCATTTAGGGTTCAAGGTCAAGCGAAGTTCTGATGACAGGTACAATGCCATCAAGTCCAGCAAAATATGCAGGAATGTCTTGTCCTCGTGAAGCACCACGAAGTTATCCATAAAACGGTAGTAGTACTTGATTCCTTCACGAACATAACCCTTGAACTTTTCAGAAAGGTATTGAACGCCTTTTGAAAGTTCTTTCAAATCGCTTTCATTCCTGGCACTGACAAACTTTTCAGATACATACTGACCAGCAAGGAAGTCCATCAAGACATCATTCTCGGCAATACCGAAGCACCTTCTCACATCGTGATCAAAATAGCACAGAGCCATATTCGCTATGACTGTTGAAATCTTAAGTCCGATAGGAACCCCGGTATCTTCCCCGTGATCGTTTGTTCCCATCGGAGTACCGATGCTGCTTTCAATCACCGTATCGAAGTGGCGAAGCAGCCGAGGATCCTTAATCTTTCTCCTGATATGAGCCTTAGGTATTCGCACAGGAATAGAAGCATACATTTTCGATACGTCCCCATTCAGGTAGTACTGGATCTTATCTCCTGCATTGAATATGTCATTACTGATTGTGTGAACCATAAGATGCTGGCCACGCCCGGGAATACTTGCATAGGAGTGCCCGTCAAGGGCCCAGGCAAGTATCGGCTCAGACTTCAAGAGCATAGCCCAGTGAAAGACGTGATCAGGATACGGAAGCATCGAGAGGAAGCGAATCTTGCCTCTTTCGTTTATGCTCTTGTAGGTATATTCTGATGTCTGATAGGATTCTGTGGAATAAAGATGAAGGAGGGTTTTAAGACTGTCAGGATCATTTCTGAAATCCTGCACCTCCTTCCTTCTTTTCTTCCGTCTGGAAGCGTAGTATTCCGCAGCTGCGAAATTCTCCTCTGTCTCTATCTCTTCTGATAGATGTCCATACGCCTTCATTGTGTCTTACCTGTGTCTGTGTGTCCTGATGTAAAAGTGTCTTTGTCTGCTTTCGTTTCTTACAAGCGTCGTCGAATCAGTTTCCTGACCTACCGAAACCCGTTTGACCGTCTATTTTCCAGCGTGAGCCGAGGCCTGTCCTTAAACGCAACCGCAGAGCAAACATCTACGATCACAAAGTAGTGGGACGACGACAGGTTCGCATTGGCATTCGAGGGAGCATTGTTACCATTGAAGTACGCCAAGCCATCGATGTCACCATTGTTAGCATTGCCAGCCCCGAGAGGAGCACGAGAGCCAGAAGACCTACCGCCCGAAAGGACATGCCCACCATAAGGTGATGCAAAGGTAGTAAAAATCCGTTTCAAAAAACCGCCTTCGGCGGTATTCATAAACACCGCCGATGACAGCCTTTCATAATATGAAGCACAGTATTTTCAAAGAACTTGTTTTGTGCACTGCGTGCACGGGTTCTTGCTCAGCCTCTACGAGGCTTGCGCTGGGTTCCCTGGCTTGCCTGCCGTCCCTCTCAACCTCATCACGCTATCAAGCAGCATAGACCTGCGGAACCGGATTAAAATCGCCATCGACTTCGCAGAGGGACGACGACAGGCTCGCAAAGGCAGCCGAGGGAGCAGCGTAACCATTGAAGTACGCCAAGCCATCGATGTCACCAGAGCTAGCATCGCCAGACCCGAGAGGAGCACGAGAGCCAGAAGTGGCGGTATCACCATAAGCACCATCACAGTAATATGTAGAGGATGTTGCGCCCGTCGATGACGGCATTCCGGCAAGTCCGTTGAAGTTTAGAGTCTTTGAGTACTCCCAACTTCCGGCACTACCTGGCAGCCAGTCTCCTATGTGAAGCATCTCTGACGTCTTGGTGTAATCCCAAGTGGTAAGCGATGACTTTGCCACAAAGAATCTGTACGACTTATCTGATTGCTTGACTCCTACAATGCGGTTCTTTCCGTGCCACAGGTGGCCGTATGGGTTCTTGAGACCAAAAAACACCGGTACCGGAGCATTGTAAACGGTTGTGCCGGATGCATTCTTTACAGGATAATACGAGATACCTACACCATCTGCGAGTTCAACTCCGGCAGAGGTCGGAACAACAGGATGATAACCGTTATAATCACCCCAGCTTGGCATTTCTGACACACCACTTCCAAGACCGCCCTGATAAAGACCGTTTGAATCCTTGTTCGCATTGTAGGAAGCCTGACAGTTCTTGGTTCCCATAATCACATAGAACAAGGTCGCTATGACAGTATCAATCCAATACCAGCCAGCACCCCAACCGGAACCTCGCTTTGCTCCTTTCTGCTCAAAGGTCGAAGTTCCCAATTCTGTTGCTGGGTAGCCGAGCATCGAAAGATTGTCTGCCGAAGCATTGCCCGTTGTCAAGGCTGAACCGCCACCGCCACGATACTGGGCATCAGTACTGATCAGGGAACAGAGTTTATCATTCGTCCTGTCCATCACGCCTGCGTGGATTGCCGAGATTGAAGCGACAGGTACCTTGTAACACTCCTTGCCCGGAATAGGCTTGAGACTGATACCCATATACAGATATTCGCCCTCAATCCAGAAGGCAATATAAAACGGAGTACGCCATCCCCACATATACTGACCCATTGATCCGTCCAGTTTGGCAGTCTCGCCTGTAGCCAGTTTATAATGATTGGTAGGATCCAGTTTCTTTCTTGCGTGAGCGTCATCCACCAGGTAGCAGCCCAAACCCAAGAGGTTAGGAAGGTTTCTCAAGTAATCAAGATTGCCGACAGCCTCACATGTTGGGGAACTGCCGTCAAGCAGCCAACGGCGACAGGCAAAGCCATTGCCATTTATCAGACTGGCAGGAAAGAAGCCGTACTTGCTTCCGGAGGTCTTCTTGCCGAATACCACATCCTCATTGTCGATGGATGTGAAATGCTCGTAAGAGCTGAGTTTTTTCTTTTCCATAATGCTATAAGGTTATTTCAAAATATGCTATCATTGAGCCTGCATCATACAACTTTACATATAAGGTTGGAGAATAGGAAGTTGTGTATGTTATCGCACCATTGATGTGGCCAAATCCGAATTTCCCTCCGTTCCTATAATCAATCTTCCCCCCTGAAATAATGTCAGTCTCCGTTTTAAGTTTAGTTATAGTATATATTGTTGATGTCGTGGCATTGGCGTCATCGGTTCTTTGAAAACATATAGAATTATTCCCGTCCGTTGTGTTAGCGAGATCGCCACTTACCCTGAGTTTCATAAACTTGATCAAACCACTCGGAAGGTTTATGACGGTCTTTGCATTTCCTCCAGAAAGAGAGGATCCTATTGCATTGTTATTAATTGCTATTGCTGCCACGTCTTCATATCGGGCTCCCTCGTATGTGCATGGATATATAGAACCATGGAAATTAAACCACCCTAACGGGCTTTTGGCTCTTAATACCCTTGCAGTATTTCTATATTCATCGTACACATCAAATGTGACACTCGAACCGGGGACAAGAATCAAGTAACTGTATAGACCCGTAAGTAAGGCCACCGTCATACTCGACTCCACGATTCTTGGCATGGCAATTTTAGCCCCACTGATGTATATATATGACGGACTTGAAGTATTAGTTGATATAATAGTCACCGATCCTAATCTTTTGACAGGACTGCTGGCTGAGACATTTGCAGAATTATATGAACCGACGCTTATACTTCTGCTCGAAGTTATACCGGAACTTATCAATACCGTTCTATTGAGTGCAGCACTTGTTTCCCCGATAGGATTTAGCCAAGCTCCGCTAATCTCACCGTCGCCGTCAGCATCCCAACTTATTGCCCCATCTGCAAGATGGCCACTTCCATCTGTATCAAGCAATATTTTCCCATCTGCAATAGATACCTTCCCCTGAAACAAGCCTTCCACCGCTGTAATTATACCATCCTTCGATATAATGGTTTTGTCGTTAAAATTGGCAGATCCGTCTGAATCCAATGTTATTTTCCCAGACGTATGTCGGATCTGCCCATTCTCCAGAATCCACCCAGAGCCATCCTCCCCAACAATAAGACAACGAACTGACAAAAAGTCCATATCATTCTCAACCTGCCACAAACCGCTGTCCTTTTGCACCTCACTGAATGGGGTTTCTGACTCCGCAGCAAGGTGTGTGGACATACAACGATAAAACACCCCATTATAATAAGCATAGTCAATAAAATCTTCCCCTGAAGCACCAGAAAGATATTGAATTCCAGCCTTATACTTACGAGGACGGGCAATGGCACCACGCTCTCCTGGTTTTCCTGGTTCCGGATCCCTCTTATAAGCAATCCTTGTTACTTTCTTCAACGCTGTCATAAGGCACATTATTCTGCTGAAATTATAAGTGTGAGATCACCGCCTGCCTGTACTGCGTGGCTGTAAGTTACCATAAAATTTGTTCCTCCGTCCTGCGAATCGATCTCGCTTCCGTCCGACTTTGTAAGAAGGTAATTGAAAGTATATCCGCTGACCTCCGTCGAGGTGCTGCGCTTCATCACCTTCGGGCGGTAATAGATCGATGTCTGGACTGAACTGACCTCCTCCGGCACAGAGTTTCCTGCACTGTCAGTCGGGTTCGGGTAAATAATCAGGACATCTGTCTCATCAGATACCTCCTGAACAGCACTCGTAACCTTATCTCCAACAATAGCCTCACACTTGTAGAGTTCGGTACTGTTGATATCAGAGGCTGATATGGTGATTGACTGGGTGTTCTTGTTCAGATCAACCCAGCCATCAGCACCATTTGTCACCTGCATCTTATACCATTTATAAGTCACTCCGGAGGTCTTTTCTGTTCCTCCGACCAGCAGCTTGCCTGTCATTGTCAGGGTAGGCACATCATCATCGATGACACCTCCGTTGTTCACAGTGATGTATGCAAGGTAAGCCTCACCATCAGTCTGCTCAATGGCAACATCTATCGAAGCGGATACTGTCGTATCAAATCCGGTATTCACTATGCCCTTGAACTCTATCGTATCGGTGTCTATATTGCTTGCCGAGGCTATCTCTTTCAGGATCGTCAACGTCGGTACTGAAAACCCGTCAATGGTCTTGTACTCGGTCTTGAATGTTCCGGCAGGAAGACTGCCGACAGCAGTAGAAAGTCCGTTGCTGAAAACTATCTCTGTACCGTTGTAATACCATTTATACCCCGAGGTCTTGACGGCCACTCTTGTGGCCTGTAACGAGCTTCTGACCACCGGATATATACACGGCTGGTTCGCTATGAAAGAGGGCGAAACAGCCCCGTTTCCGTTTGAAACAAACTGTTTCAATGGGAATGTGCTGCGGAGATTGCAGTTCAGGGTATCACCCTGCTTCACGAACTTGATCGTGGTCTGTCCTTTACAAATGCTCATATCTCATTACTTTTTAAGTTCCTGCCTTGCCTCAAGATTGGAAAGGATTTTCCCCTCCAACGCTGCGACCTTGTCCTCAAATGAATCCTCCGGATTGCCATAGGTCATCAGATCGCTTTCATTGATTATTACACAACCGTCCGAAGTTTCGGTACGGAGTTTATGAAGTCCAAGTTCGACGGCTCTGCCGTGCGGAATCTTGATATATCTGTATGCTCTCATCGCTACAAGGTTATTATATTGTCGTTGTCATCAGTGATTATATAACCGTCATCATCGGTCATTGCCCCAAGTGGATCAAACGGAATAACATCGAGGGCGACATCCGCACCGTCGGCAAATTCGGAAGCATCTATCGATATGCTTTCGCCATATCCGACCACCATAAAATCCGCATCGTGAACGGCTCTCTTCATATACCAGACAATGGAGAAATGTTCGAAAGGATTGTCAAGCACCTGCCTTCCCACAGTCACTACGCACTCATTCTTGACCATCGTCGCCCCGGAAGGGACCTCGACCCCTCCGTGAACTATATGCTCGAAGTCATAAGCTGGATAACGACGGAGTACCGCAGTCCTTGCCGTCAGACATCCGGAAGTTGGCGCAGATGGAAGGCTCGCCCCTGGAAGGGCATACTCTGCCTTACAAATAATCGAGGCCATCCCATCCACATATTCAGGATCGATCACCAGTTTAGAGGTATTCTGCCCGGACTCATAAAAGAGGTCATCTGTTGTGATCAAGGACTCCACCCCGGATTCCACTTTATACCACCAATAAGCCACAGAGACCCCTAAATCATCAGGTTCCTGTCCTCCGATGGCCATACTTGCCTGTATGCTTCTGGTACCCGTGTCCGATATCGGGCTGAAGACAAACGATGCAGGCTTATCAAGTGAAAGCGTTGAGACTACTGCGACGGATGTTGTACTCATCACCGCATTCGCCTGAACCCTCAGAATCCTTCCTGTCCTTCCATCTATGTAATTGCCGACAAAGACCAGCATAACGGGCTCGAGATACTCCACGTTCTTTGCGACGGTAAGAGTGCCGTCCTCTGTCACCGAGTACCCGGCAGTCGCTGCCGTTATCAGGTACTGCGACAGTTCATCGGTCAGGATCGTCCCCTGCGACACCTTATCCGCCACATCCTGAGGAAGAGCATACCAACTCACACTCGAGAACTTGATCTGACCATCCGGGATAATTCCGTTAGGATCCTGAACGAAAGCCTCCGGAACAATCACCAACGGGGTGAGTTCCCTGTCAGGTACGAACTCCGAAAGTTCGGCACTATGCGTCTGGGTAAGACTGCCACCCTGCACAAGCAGGGAAGCTGATATATTCAGAGGATCATATACAATCCCTATTCTCTTTATCTTCTTTGCCATTTTGAAAACGGTTTTAATGCCACTTAAAAGTCAATTTCAGCCGATAACACCTCCGCCCCGTCACGGACGTACACCTGGCAGATAAACTTGCCGGAAAAGGCAGATAAATCCTCATTTGTCAGTACCAGTTCCTTTCCTGCCGATGCGTGGTCTGAGTTCCAGACGGCATCCGCTGCCGTATCCCCGGTATCTCTTGACCAGGTCCAGTCAGAATCCAGTATTTCGGAAGTAATGTCATTCATTCCTCGCTTCACGACTGCCGTCAGGGTTGTAGATAGTTGGCCATACAGGAACGTCTCTCCATCAGATGACTCTATCTCAAGGCTCAAAGTCGTGTCACCAGCAACCAGCAGCCAGTCCGTAGAATCGTATCGAGGCTCCTGCGTTGTACCCTCGACGATGCACCTGTATTTGCAGGATTTGTGATAAACCTCATCCTGGTACTCGGCATTGCACAGGTACGGATCATTGAGGGCGGTCGGGTAACTCCACAATGCACGGTCACGGATCACCCTTACAACATTACCGGACTTGTCTATCTGAAAGAAGTTCCGGGCAAGTACATTGTCAAGGTAAACGCCCGGCTTGCCACTTATAGGCAGATCGTTAGGGGTCAGAGCAGATGGAATGGCCCCAAGCACCACCGCATAATGTCTCGGCTGGATGATATACTCATCGACACCCGACAATATGGATATTCTCTGCTCCGCCGAACTGAAGTACTGACTGCGCTGCCTTTCCTCATTCGTAAAGTTTCCGTATCTCGCTATGTTCATATAAGGCACGGGAACGGCATTGACCCCACCCGGAACCTCCGACTCCGCACCAAGTACGATCCTGACAGAGCCTGCTGCCTCATCAACTGCTGTAACCCTGAAATACGAAGTGATGAATCCTGCTGAGGTATTGTAATGACCCTTGCAGATGTCATCCACTGCCAGTTCGACAGTCTCATTATCCTCCAGTTCCAGTTCGAGGATGAAGGCGGTATCACTATCCGGATCCGGGGTGACTGACTTAATGACAGCACCCTCGGTATTCCACATCTCGCCACCCGTCACGCTGACCTTGTTGTATATCAACTGCGGTACCTTCAGGAATGAACGCAGCACAAGCGATGTCATCTCCGCATTTCCTTCCCGGTCAATGGAAGCACCCGTTCCCGTCTCTATACCGGATATGAACTCACCTATCTCAAGACCGTCAAGGAACTTGATGAGGGCTGCTGCCACATCAGGATAAAGACGGCTCAAGTGTTCCTTGATAGATTTCTTTGCAGAGAATATATTGAAATCCGATGCTGGAGTACTCTCCCAACTGCGGATCACTGCCGGAACACTTCCTGCTGCCGACCTGCTGAATGTGCGAACCTCCTCAATGTTGTCCTGGATGGTCGTGATCGTTCCTCTTGAGAGGACATCGCTCACCTCAAGATCATACTTTGTCGGACGGTTCACATTCTGCGTGAACGAAGTCACTCTGCTCTCACGATATCCAGTTCCCGGGAAGTACTCATCACTTTCAAGTTTCACCCTCTGACCGATGTCGAAGGAAAGACCCCGGTTCTCGATGTCCACATAATCGGTCGGCACCTTATACACACGATGATCTTTCCTGTGCTTGAGCATATATTCATCGACAGCCTCCTTGTATTCCTGCTCGGCAAGAGCATACCATTCAACAGGAAGCGTGATATTGTAGATGATATATTCATCCCCGATCTTCGGGATAAGCATACCACCCGGAAGCTGCGTATCGTCTTCATACGGCCACTGCGTTATAATCTCAAACTCCTTTGTACCGGAATTATAGTTCACCTCAAAGTCACGCCCGTTCAGGTCGCCGGACTGGAAAGCGACATGCTTGACCAGACCGCCGATCTCATAATCATTAGGATCAAACGGAATATCGGCATCCTTGAAGTAATATATCGTGAATGGGCTTCCGTCCTCATCCTTGACATCCTTTGTCCTGACACTGCTGACTTTTCCAACCCTGCGAGGATATATTCCGGAGAAAGCCTCAGACTCGTAATGCTCGACTATGCCCAGATGGGTATCCTGCTCCACATACTTTGCCCTGTCCGGCAACTGGAGACGGGTATATCCATATTTGGACTTATCTATATTCCTGGTACTTCCTACCGGGAACAGCCTTGTAAAGAATTTTACATTCTCCGCAGAAGCGACCTCTATGTTCAGGCCGCCTCCGTTATACTTGAGAGAGATTGCCTCACCGTATTCGCATCGGCACAGATTGACTGTCAATCCGTCAAACCAGTACTCGGTTCCAGCTGCCTCCGATATACGCTGCAACGCCTCATCACAATATACACCCTCGTATGTTATGGTCAGATATTCGGTATCTTCGACTTGACCCACCTTCCAGTCAGTAGTACCTGTCTGACGATTGATATTCTCAACCACCATAGCAATGTGTTCGGAGGCTGGAGCAGTCAAAGTGAAGACCGGTTCATAGGCCCCGTCTGCATTCATCAGAACGAGAGCCTGGCCGATGATATTCTCCGGGCCATAGAACTTGCATTCATAGTTCCACTCGGCAGAGGATTTCTGCTTAGGCACATATTCCTCAGTTATCCAGAACCTCTGACCGCAGAAATCCACATAGTCATTCACGGCAAGACGCACGAACTCAAACGAAACAAAGGACAGGCTCAGCACGTGGTCTGATCCGATTCTTCGCTGTCTCGTTGAGTTGTCAGAAGGTGACACCGTCATCTTCAGTACTCCGTCCTTGCTGTAGATTTCAAGTTCCATTCAAAAGCCCTTTATATCCTGTTAAAATTTTGGTTTGGGTTCACGGAATACAACCGCAAATCTTCCCATCACCATACCTTCAAAATCAGTCAACTGCTTGTACTTTTCAGCCGACTTATAGTAAAATGCAAAGTGCATATCCAATTCCGGAAGATAAACATCCAGCCAGCCATTGACACCCGTCCGCAGCATCTTGAGAAACGCCTGATACCGGGTAAGGAAGGAAACCTTATCATCAGCGGCAATGGCAAACTTCAACGTCACATCCCTTGCCTTAAGACTCTGTATGATCTTCGCAGGGAGTTCGACACCATTCTTTTCCTTGAATGACACCTCCTCCTGTTCTTTGACCTCCGACGGCATCATCAGAGCATCATAGTTCGAGGTGTCCTCCTGCTTTTCTTCCGTAAGGAAAGCACCGTATGTCTCATATACATCCACATTGTTGATGTACAGAAGTCCTTTCAATATCTCCATAGCGTTACTTGACTTTTAATCCATCTCTCTTAACCGCCTCGAGCAGGGCATAAATCAAAGGCAGACTGTCGGTATTGTCTGCGGTTCTCTGCTGGTACTCCAGCGATCTGCCGAGGGATTCTGTAACATTATCCAGTTTGAGGTCGGCACTTGCCACGTGCTGAACCGTTGCTGTCCATAAACCCTCCAGTTTGTTTCCCTGGTCCACTGTCATAGTCTCGACACCGCCCGTCTTGCCCGTCTGAGTAACCCCTGATTCATTCCACAGTTCAAAGCCCTTTTCGGCAGCCATTTTCTTGACATCCTCCATCCAGTTTGCAGCATCCTCCATCGTGCCACCCATAGAGTTGTAGAAGTCCTCGAGGATGTTCATCTGCTCCATAGCGATCTGTTCCTCACTCTTGCCCCCGTCATATATCGCTTTCAGATCGTTCTCAAGCTGGGAAAATTTGTCAGCAAAGAACAGAGAATAGGCAAGATCCTCGAAAAGACCTTCAAGGCTGTCCGCTGTCGATTCTGCGAAACTTACCATATAATTCTCTCCGGCATCGCAGTACTGCTTTATCGCATCCACCGCAGCACTGCCGAGAGACCCGAAGGTGCTTGAAAGGTAATCCTCCAACGCAGCATCTGCCTCATCCATCATATCCTTCAGATCAATCAGGTTCTCAAGGTAGGCACGGGTCTCATCAGACATCTTCTGAGTGTCAAGGATCGTCTGAAGCATAGCAGTGTCGAGTTCACCGTTGGCATCAATGAGTTCAGGATATACATCGAGGATACTGCTGTAAACATCACGACCTTTTCCCCATCCGAAGAGACCGGTCTTTTCGTGACCTGTAACGATTGCGGCATTTGCGAGTCCGGCAATACCTTTCTGCATATTTTCCCTTTCCGTTGCCGTATAGATGCCTTGCGTCATCCTTCTGGTAGGATGGCCGAGGCTGACATTGTTCATCTCCTTTTTGAAGTCAGCCATCGCCTCCTTGTACACCTGCATTGCATTCGCAGCCTTGGCGATTTCCTTTTCCCCGAAAACGTAAGAGGCTTCCTCCAGCAGAAGTTTCTGCTCAAGCAAAAGAAGATTGTACTGTCTCTGATAGTCAAGCCTTGCCCTGTTCACCTCCACGAGGGCAGCCCAGGACTTTTCCTCTGCCTCGATGGCCATAGTAGCAACACTTTTGATCAGGCCGAGTGCTGCACCTGCAATCGCACCATAAACGCCTCCTATCTGTGCACCTGCAGCAGCTCCCTCAATGGTTGATGACATTGTATCGGTAGCCTTCTGCATCGCATCTGCAACTTCCCCGAGATGCTCATCCCCGGAAAGTTCCGCTATCTCCGAAAGACTGTCAGCCATCTGAGCGAAGCAGGAATTTATCGCCATTCCCGACTGAACCATCTGATTCATTCCGGCATTGATTCCTGCGGTCTTCTGCTCCTGGTCTGTCATCTTCAGGGCATCCCTGATCTGCTTGATTCCACCAATGAACTGGGCAGCATAACCGCCACGACCGTAGAGTTCCTCCTTCTTATCTATGATCTTCTGGAACAACTGCTGGATCAGTTCAGAATCCTTGGCCATCGCCTCGATTTGCTCATCAGTAAAGCCGAGTTTGTCGGAGGTGTCGGTACCGTCCAGCAGTTTGATCAGTTTCTGTGCATACTCAATGACGTTCTCGATCTCCTTTTTTGACTGTGAGGTAGCATTCGAGAACACTGCCTGGAGCATTGCCGAACTGTCCTTGGCAGAATTTGATATTTCCTTATCCAGTTTGTCGAGTTCAGCGTTCTTTTGTCTCTGTGCCTCCGCTATGGCAGCATCAGCATCTTCCCCCTTGATCGCTCCGGATGCTTTCTTTGCCTCCAGTTCTGCGATGTCAGCACGGTACTTCTCCTCAATCGCCTTCCTGCGAGTGGCATAATCCTGATATTTTCCCAGAAGATCCGCTATATGATCATCGGTCTGCTTCTTTTCCCTCGCATTGATTTCAGCGACTTCTCTATCCCTCAATGCTCCGGCATTGACTATCTGAAGATCATAATCGGCAGAGACCCTCTGCTTCTGTGCCGGATCAACCTTGTACCCGGCTTTCTCAAGTTCATCGTATATACGCAGAAATTCGGCTTTCTCTGCAAGGAGTCGCTCCTTTTCACGCTCGAAGGCAAGATCAGCCTCCGCACGTTCTCTTGCATAGCCTTCTTTCTCAAGTGCTATTACCTGATCCTCGACAGCACGCCTGGCAGCCAGTTCCAGTTCACCGAGCCTTTCGGCATTGCGGATATTTGTATCATCGACATTCCCTGCGTCTGATTTCTCCCCTGTAATGGCTGCCTTCCGCTTTTCAAGTGCCCTAATCTGCTCCATTATCAGATTATAGTCATCATTGTTTGTGGTCTGCGACAGTTCTTTTCTCTTGGCTGCAATCGCATTCTCAATATCTCTCAAAGAGCCATCTATAACGGCCCCAATCCCGGCAGACTTGGTAAGATCTATCTCCTCATTAAAGAGGGCTTCAATCTCCTTAAAAATGGCATCACGTTCTGCCTTGGCATCCCGTAGTGCCTGCTGACGGAGCCTTTTTCCGTTAGGTGAGTTCTTATAACTCTGATCGGACGAAAAGAAACGGTCCACCTTTCCGCCATATCCCCACCAAGTGTCATAATCCGAGTCTGTCTCACTCTCGATCTTATGAACCTTATCATCAGCTTCCAATGCCTTCTGCATGAGGCTTTCCTGCTTTGACTGGAGGAATAATACTCTGGTGTAAGTCTCCGCCTTTTCTGACAATGTGTCATACCACTGTGCAAGGGTCTGGAAATACCCGAAGGATTCCCCATACTTGCCGTTAAGCTCATCCACAAGTCTGCGTTCCTCCGCTCTGGTACCGTTGAACTCCTTTATCCGGTTCATCGTCTGAGTCATCTCGAACCTGGTCTTCGCTGCAACCTCTTGAGCAGACTTCTCAACTTCGTAGGTCTTCTGCATTGATTCCCTGAGTTCATCGAGAGCAGTCTTGCCGACAAAGACCTCCTTCGCCCATTTAGCGATGTCCTTTCCGTACATCACAAGCAGCATTATTCCTGTGGTGAGTGCGGTCTGCCAGGAGAAAAGAGACTTCACTATCTGCTTCCATACTGGAACACCTTTCTGCCCGGAAGCGATGAGGGCATCATACTCCTTCCTTGCCAGTGCGATGTTGTCAGCGAGTATCGGAAGGTTGTTCGAGATTGCCAGAAAGAACATCTGCGGTCCCATCGCAAGAGACGGCATTTCACGGGCAATCTGCTGAATGCTCATGTGCAGTCCATTAAACTGCTGTGTAGCCTTCGGCAGACCTTTTGGCATTACAGGAGTGTTCGGCATTGTCTTCCCGAAATCCTCAATTTCGACACCTGCCTTTCTCAACTGGGTCTGTAGTTCCTCCATCTTATCCTGGAGTGCATCAAGCATTGCGATATTCTCGCTCTGATCCATCTTCGGATTCTCCTTGATCAAGGCGTGGAGTTTCTGGTACTCCGCCATCAGCTCGTTCAGTTGTGCCTGCATAGCCTGAACATCCCTTTCCGTTGCTGAGGCATCGGAACGGACTTCTGCAAAACCGGATTTGGTCTTGTTCCTCATAAGGAATTCTATCTCTACAGGCTTCATCGTATATTATTGTTTGTTCTGTTGTTTCAACTTTGATTGGAAATAACCCGACAGTGTGCCTCCTTTTATCCGGCCACCGCCCTTGTTTCCGTTTTTCTTTACATATCGTGGAGCATCCGCAAGCA
The DNA here is from genome assembly GCA_051870095.1 of Candidatus Cryptobacteroides sp. Classification (GTDB taxonomy): domain Bacteria; phylum Bacteroidota; class Bacteroidia; order Bacteroidales; family UBA932; genus Cryptobacteroides. The sequence goes on from JBJEBN010000046.1 coordinate 42,679, forward strand.
TCAGTCTCAATGCTATGTAATTCACACCCCAAAGGATGTAATGAACACTCCATCCGGTGGCAGCAGCAATCTGCCATACTATGCCGAAGGGGCTATGGGAACCCTCATATACGGTCTTTAACTCCCCTTTCTTTTTTGGCTCAGACTCAACTTCATCGGATTCATCATTTCGGCTGAGTTGATAATAATCGAAAAAGACTTTGTCTTGAGCAGCGAAAGTAACTGCATCGAAGACGCAAACAGGAACCTGTCATCACACAGGCATCGCATCAGGAACGCCAGCGGTCTTGAGAACAGCCATCCTGAAACTGCACCCCGGCATACCGCCAAGGCCAACATCCTTGATACCGTAACTCCGTGCTTGGCTATGAATGTCAGTTCCTCATCCACTGTCGTAAACTCCTCCATATCCTCATAGGATACTCCCATCTCAAGATAAAGTTTCGTGATCCTTATCTGGGTGCCGAGGCAAGGACGACGCATCGTCAGCCGGACAGTCTTTTTAATGAACGGTATCTTGAAAAAAGGCAGCGAGACACCTACATCCAGCAGGGCATCCGCTGCCTCAATCTGCACATTACGATTCTTGATCATAACAGTTAGCCTTCAAGTACAGCCTCAGCATCGCCCATTGAATAAGGAGAACTTCCATCCTTCGGAGCGAGTACAGTCATCTTGCAGTGGATCTTGAATACGTCCGAGTAGCCGAACTTACCCCTCGGGTAAGCAATCAGTTTGACCTTCTTGAATACCACCTCGGTACCATCAGCCGACTTGAGGGTTGCTGTATCCTCGAGGAAGATCTTCTTTGCAGGAGCATCCCACTTCTTGCCGTTCTCTGAAGCGGTACCGCCCATCACCTGAGCAAGGTTCTCCGGCTTCAACTGGATAAGGTCGAATTCCAGCACATCGGTTCCCGGGTTGTCAATAATCTCGGTGACAGGAGCAGCCCTCTTCTGCGCTGCCCAGACCTTGACTGTGGATGGCTCATCACCGCCCCAGTCGATGGAGTCATTACTGATGTCTCCGATTTCCTTGCCTCCGAAAACGAGGGCATCTAATCCATATACATGTTCCATTACACAATTATTTTTATGAGTGAAGTAATCTTACTTATGATTGTGGTCTTATCGACCAGGTAAAAGCCTCCTATGCCTGTAATAAGCCCCAAAAGAAGTCCTTTCCAGAATCGCCCGGAGGGCGGTTTCTCCGTCTCTGAGACAGCAGTCAGAACCTCGGTCTGATTATTCTCCGTCTGTCTGTCTATCCAGTTCTGAACGGTATTATCATAGGAATTGAGTGCATTTTGAAGGGAATCGATCTCATTCCGTTGTCGGAACACCACCCGTTCATAGTATTCGCACTTTCTCGCCACACTGTCACATCGGGCAGAGACAAGCACATTATCGCCCTGTTTCGTCAATTCTACCGATGCACGCCCGGACTGGGAACTGAACTTTGCCCCGTCAGGCAGGTCAGCGATGCTCCGTGTCGGTATCAGGGTCTGTGCCGAGTCCTGAGGTATCACCTCCGCCTCCACCTTGTGGAAGACCATCGAATCCACTGTCTCCTGAAGTACCGTCTTCGCATGGAACTCCAGAGCGGTTGAGTCGTGATACTCTTCCTGTACGGCCACCTGTGCCGTTACCTGCGTTGCGTTTGCCTCTGCGCTTTCTGTCACCTTCCTGCTCGGTCCGCACGAGATCAGCAGGAGGCTGAATGCAAGCAGCAGGAGTGGTACGCCTCTTATTCTGTTTGTCATTTGTATTTGGTTTTAATTGGTTTTTTAACTCTTCGACAGTCCTTGTAAGGGTGTCGATCTTCTGCTCCATTACGGCCTGGTTCGCCAAGAGCTTTGCATTGTCCGCCTTGAGGATGATGTTCTCTTCAAGAACCTTGGTGTACTTCTCGGTCAGCAGGTCAATGGACTTCTGCAACTCAGCGAGGAAGTCATTGTTACGCTGTCTGCGTGAAGCGAACCAAGTGACCACAGAGCCGAGAAAACCGCCCGGAAGCGCAAACGTCAGAAAGTTTAATAGGAAGTCCATTGTCTTACTGATCTAATCTGTTAAACACCGATCTGCTTGAGAAAGGCCGGGACATCAAACGAAGGGCAATCCTTGGATGCAAGTGCATTGTGCCCTACTATCCTGACTGATGGATGTCTGCGATGGAAGTCGAGAACATAGGCTTTCAGAGCCTCCTTCTGTTGATCCGTCCTCGTGTCCTTCGGTGTCTTGCCGTCCTTTGCCACACCACCGACATATACGATATGCCTTGATATGGAATTGTAGCCTTTCGCACCATTGGTCACCTCCCAAGGATCTACGTTATTGTCCTCATTGTTGTCCACTAACCTTTCCACCGATCCGTCCAGATGGATGATGTCTGTGTACCCGACCTGTTTCCATCCTCTGCCTCCCTTTGAAACCGGGGCGGTATGCCACCTGCGGATGTCATCCGCCGATACTTCACGCCCCGGAGGGGTGGCAGTACAATGAATCACTAAAAACTCAAGCCTGGCCATACTTTACTCCTGGTCTGAACCCTGCTCTCAGTCCTCATCAGACTCCGAGCCACCATCAGGGGCATCACCGGCAGCACCCTCGGCAGGATCCTTTACAGTCTCCTTCTTTGAGACCTTGTCATTGGCACTCTGGGTTGTGGTCTTTCCCTTTGCAGGTTTCTGTACTGGCTCATCCACGAAATCGCAGATGTCTCTTGAAACAAGGTTCGCAGCCCTCTTGTGGTCAGCGACCTCGATGATCTGACCGACCTTATACATGGTCTTGTGGTCATTCTTGTCACGGAATTCAACTAATACCTTAAGTTTCATTGTCTTGTTGTTTTAGAGATTTAACCTTCGATTACTCCGCTTGCGTTGAGGATTGTAACCGCCTCATCCCAAGCGATCTGAGTGTCAGCCTTCATAAGCATCTTCACGAAGAGAAGCTCACTTGCAGGTGCCACCTTGTCCACAAGGATGCAGTCAAAGTCATTCAGAAGATTGACCGCTGCAAAGAGGTTGGTCTTGTTCTCATCAAGAGAGCAGAGAGTTCCCACGATAAGGCCATCAGGCCAGCCTGTGAGACCAACGACACGATGGCCCTTGAATCTCTCGGCATTCTTTTCTGTCGGATCCTTGCCCTTGGCCACCTGATCGGCAAGTTCGTCGTCATAGGCATCCGCATCAGCCTTTGACATAAGGAATGTGAACTCCGCCTTATCACGGATAGTCGGGTCAGTTCCCTTGTATACGGCACGCAGACGTGCAATCTGCGAAGTCTCTGCACATTCCACCTTCACAGTGTTAGCAGCAGCCTTGATACGGGTGAGGATACCGTCGAAATACTGACCTTCCTCCTCTCCCTTCACGCCATTGATGAACTCAATACCGAGTTCCGAACCTGTCTGGGTAAGAACTGCCTGAAGAATCTGAGTCTGGACCGCTGCAGGGAGTTCCTCAAAGACCATGTTTCCGACAGGCTGGTACTTTCTCCAGAAATGCTCGTAGCGAGCCGGATTGAACTCGAAATAGACCATGATGTCCTGTGTAGCAAGTACACGCTCATCGATGTTTAACGTCCCCTTGGAGTTGGCGGAAGTAGGGTTTGCCTTTCTCTTCTGGAGGAGTTTGCCGAGCTGGAGTCTTGGAATGGCGATTGTGTCCTTCACACCCACATAGATGTGAACAAGGCCTTTCTCAAACAGCTCGTTTCCGGTGGCGGTCTGAACAAGCAAGGTGTTCGCTACCTCGCCACCATACCTGGTTGTAATTACTGGGTTTGGCATACGTTTGATTGTTTAAGTTGTTAAAGTTTTGCCGTTACTTCGATTTCCCTCTCGTGCATAAGTTCCGCTACGGACTTGACACGATCCTGCTCCGGAGTCTTTCCGGAATTGAATGAAGGAACTCTTTTCTTTGGCTTGAGAGAGTTGAGTATCTCACGAGCCGATTCAGGATTTGACTGAAGGAGATTCACGAAGTGCTCCTTCTGATTCTCGCCGATCCTGCCGTCCTGAACGGCAGCCTCGACCTCCGCAGTGATTGCAGCATCCTTTGCCTTTTTGTCGGCTTCCTGATAGTTCTTGACCTGCTCCTTGAGGGAGTCGTTCTCCTGCTGGAGTTTGTCCGCTTTCTCAGCCTTAGCCACGACCTCACCTAACTTGGTCATCACTGCTGCTTCGTCCGCACAATTGGCGAACGCAGCGATTGTCTGAATTCGTTTGATCATTTGAGTATTGTTTTTATGTGAAACATTGAGTGCTTCGAGATAGCAGGTAGTGAAGTGTTCGCATTTCTGCTCCGGAGTAAGTGAGGAATCGACACTTATCTCAAGATCGTCGTATATCTCATCGGCAAAGCCCAGCCTTACCGCCTCCTCTGCATCTATCCAGTGATCCTGACCGTCCATATAGGTAGCCTTAATCTCATCGACGGACATCCCGGTACGCTTTGAATAGATGTCGCAAAGGATGTTCTCGATCTGCTCAAGATGGCTGGTGTAGTCCTTCAGGTTGTCGGCATTGCCGAAAGCCATTCCCATAGGTCGATGGATCATCAACTGGGCGTAACGGCTCATCTTCACCTCACGGCCACAGGCTGCTATGAACGAGGCAGCACTGGCTGCTATACAGTCGATGTAAATGATGACATCCGACTTGACCTCCCGGATGGCATTGAAGATCGCTATCGCTGTGGCGACCTCTCCACCTACAGAGTTTATACGAAGATTGATCCTGGAGTACTGCTTGGCTGCCTCCATAAGTTGCACGACAGTTTCCTTTGCTGTGACATCAGCATAAGGACCTATCTCGCCGTACAGGAGAATGGTGCAGCTGCCTCCTTCAGCATCAGGTATGACATTAAAAATGTTGTTCATTTCGCTTTCAGTTTTCCGCAAAATTGAGGTGCTTTTTCGCCCTCTGCAAATCGGGATTTTATGATGCAGCTTTATAACGGCATCATGCGGTTTTAAGACGGCATGATGTCTTTCCGATTTGCCTACGACCTTCTTAAAGGTCAATTTTGTGGAAAACAAAGGATGCAGATATGGCAAATATGGACAGCAAAAAAATGAGACAGTGGGCACTGTCAATGTACCTGAACGAGAACCGCACTCAGGAAGAGATCGCAGAAGCCTGCGGTGTGGCACGTGGTACCATCGTGAGATGGGCCAAAGCCGACAAATGGAAGGAACACAAGGCTGCGAAGATGATGACCCACGAGGAAATGATCAACAACTGGAAAGAGCAGCTTATCGAGATCAATGACAATATCGCCAGCAGGGAGCCGGGCAAACGCTTCGCCACCCCTTCTGAAAGCGATACCATCAACAAACTCTCAAGTTCAATCAACAAACTCCAGACAGAACTCGGGATCAGCGAAGCCGTCAGCACGGCACAGAGGTTCATCGCCTGGCTCCGTCCTGTGGACCTTGAGAAATGCAAGGAGTTCACAAGGCTCTTCGATGTCTTCTTAAAATCACTTATGTAAGATGAAGCAGGCCGATAAGATAGCCCTGAAAGAATGGGACAAACTCAAGGAGTCCATATACAAGGACACGACCATCGACGAATCCCTGAGTCCGGTTGAAATCGAGAAGATGCGTATCGAACTGGAAAAGGATCCTATCAAATGGATGCAGTACCTTTTCCCGACATACGCAAAGGCAGAATTCGCCCCTTTCCAGATCAAGGCAATCAAGCGAATCATCAACAACCCCGAATGGTTTGAGGTTCTTTCCTGGTCTCGTGAGCTGGCGAAGAGTACCATCACGATGTTCTGTGTCCTGTATCTCACCCTCGTAAAAGGGAAGAGGAACGTCATACTGGCAGCAGCCACGCAAAAGGCAGCAGCACGACTGCTGGCACCATACCGAATCAACCTCGAGAGCAACCGCCGACTCATCCAGTTGTACGGTGAGCAGGTATCATTCGGAGAGTGGGCTGAACTGGAGTTCAGGACGAAGGGAGGAGTATCGTTCCTCGGCATCGGTGCCGGTGATGCACCTCGAGGTGCCAGGAATGAAGCGATCCGCCCGGATATCCTGCTCATGGATGACTTCGATACCGATGAGGACTGCCGTAATCCTGATGTCCTGGACAAAAAATGGGACTGGTGGATGCACGCTCTTTTCCCAACCCGTTCAACCTCTGAACCTACGACAATCATCTTCTGCGGTAACATCATCGCCGAGGACTGCTGCATCAAGCGAGCCGGAAAATTTGCCGACCACTGGGATATCGTGAACATCAGGGATGAGAACGGAGTCAGCACCTGGAAAAAGAACACCGAGGAAATGATTGACCGTGTCCTCTCGCTGATCAGCACGAAGGCAGCACAGGCAGAGTACTTCAACAACCCCGTATCAGAAGGCAGGATATTCACGGAAACGAAAGTCGGCAGGATTCCGAAGTTGAGCAAGTTCCCGTTCCTGGTCATCTATGCCGACCCTACCCAGTCGGAAGCCAAAGGTACCGCAAAGAATAAGAAAGGATCACTCAAGGCAGTATGGCTCTGCGGAAAGATTGAACGCACCCTGTACGTCATCAAGGGATTCCTTGGCAAGATGACCACAGAAGAGTTCGTCACTCATTTCTTTACCCTGTGGCAGTATGCCAAGGAACACGGATGTCCGAATGTCTATGCCGTTCAGGAGAACAACTCACTCCAGGATCCATTCTTCCAGCAGGTATTCCGTCCGGCTGTGGCAAAGAAGAGCCGGGAGACAGGCATCGCACTTTCCGTCACCCCTGACGAAAAGAAAAAGACCGATAAGGCCGTGCGTATCGAGGCGAACCTTGAACCGCTGAACCGTGAGGGCTTCCTTGTATTCAACGAAGCGGAAAAGGATGACCCGAATATGAAACTCCTCCGTGAAGAGTTCCTATTCTTTGATATGGCCTTGAACTTCCACGCCGACGGTGCAGACTGCATCGAAGGTGCGAACCGATACATCGACGATAAGATCAGCGAACTCCAGCCGATGATCTGCACGTCACGCAGCACAATATCAAAACGTAACAGATACAGACAGTAAATTATGGCAGCATTCATCAATCCGGAAGACTATGACGCTTCCATCCACAAGGAAATCCTCGATGCAGTCACACGCAACGATGCACAGATAATCGAGATATGCGAAGACCGTGCAATCTCGGAAATGAAAGGATACCTGTCGGCAAAGTTCGACTGTGAGAAGATCTTCTCCGCCTCCGGGGAAGCACGCCACCAGTTGGTCCTTATGATGGCCATCGACATTGCCATCTATCACCTTTTCTGCATACACAACCCTCGGAACATATCTGAGGTCAGGGTGGAACGCTACAAGAGGGCGATAGAATGGTGCAAGCAGGTAAGAAGCGGAGAGGTGAACCCTCAGGATCTTCCGCTGCTCGAGCAGGAAGTCCGGGAGGCATCCGCAGGAATACAGGTCAGAAGCAACCCTAAACGAAACAACTTTTTTTAAGATATGGCAAGGACAAAAAAGAAACACAGAAAGATCGTATCCGGAGGACAGGTGAACCGCCTGCCGGATCAGACAATCATACTCCAGCCACCACATCGTGGAGGACTGGATGTCTCGTACTACATGAACAGCATTCGCAGTGCCGAGCATATAGACTTCCCACTCAGAAGCAAACTCATCGACCTGTATGAGGATGTCAGGATAGACTCACACCTCTTTGCGGTACTCCGCAAGCAGAAGGCAGCGATCCTCTCTTCTGAAATCCAGTTCACCCGTGACGGTGATGTCGATGAGAAGATACAGGAACATATCGAATCCCCTTGGTTCAGGAGATTCATTTCAGACATCATCGACGATGCTTGGATAGGTGTCGGCGGTTCTCTCTTCCAGTTCTACCGTGATGAGAAAGGCTGGATCAACTATGAACTCGTTGACCGCAAGCATGTGGACGCTGACAAGAGGATGATCATCACCCATCAGGAAGGTATGATCGGGGAAAGCTGGGATGAATTCGGAGACCTCCTCTATATCGGAAGTCCTCGGCAGATCGGTGATCTCGCAGTCGCAGCCTTCTGGGTAATCCTCAAGAGGAACAATGTCGCAGACTGGGCAGAACTCGCTGAAATCTTCGGAAGGCCTATTAGGGAGGGCGTTTACAACGCCTGGGATGAGAAAGCAAGGGAGAAACTCATCGAGGACATCTACAATATGGGCGGTGCAGGCGTGATCGTGCATCCGGACGGTACAAAGATAAACCTCATCAAGGCTGACAACGCAAGCGGAAGCGGTGACCTCTATGAGAAGTTCTCGACATTCTGCAACAATGAGATATCGAAGGCCGTAAACGGAAACACCCTCACCACCGAAGCCGGGGACAAAGGTACCCAGGCACTCGGTACCGTACAGAAAGACGGAGAGAAGGACATCATCTTCTTTATCCAGCAGAGGATCCTTGACATCCTGAACTATGAAGTTACGGATGTCTTTCAGGCAATGGGCATCAACACCGACGGAGGCAAGTTCTCATTCGTTCCTGAAAAGAACAAGGACCTCACTGCCAGAATTGCCATCGACTGCAAACTCAAGAATGAAATAGGACTCATCATCGATGATGATTACTTCTATGAAGAGTACGGTATCCCGAAGCCGGACAACTACGAGCAGCTGAAGGCACAGCAGGAAGAGGCAAAGAAGGCAGCAGCCCAGGCTCTTGAGAACGAGCCTGAACCGGAGCCGGAGCCCGATGACGACGAGCCTGACGATGATCATGATGACACACCGGATGAACCGAAGCCGTCAAAGAAAAAACAGAAGGGAATCATCAACGCCTTACGCAGTTTTTTCTCGGCAGCCCCGGAGAGCGACGGGGCGGATTTAGACTGGTAGTGGATTCGCTTTACAGAAACGCAGCAGAAACGCCCGTAGAGGCTCCGTTTGTTTTCGACAGCCACATACTCGCAGAGGCTCTCAAAAACCTCTATAAACGCAAATATGACCCCAAAAAAGAGATAGATCCGCTTCTATTCTCGGAAGTCTCCCGTATATTGGGCAAGGCAGTCGATGAAGGCTTTGGAAATCCCGACATCGAGGATGAATTCATTCGCCAGCTCAAGAGCAGCACCGAAGTATTCTCTGCGTTCAAGACCCACCGTATGGGGCGTGATATGGCAGCCAAACTCCTTGATGACAAAGGACAACTGAAATCCTTCCGTCAGTTCAAGCAGGATGTCATGCCTATCGCCAGCCACCACATCGACAACTGGCTCAAGACGGAGTACAACACCGCCGTACGGAGGGCACACCTCGCTGCCGACTTTGAACGCTACAAGAGGAATGCAAACATACTGCCTAATCTCCGATGGGAGCCTTCGACATCCGTAAACAAGCGAGAACTGCATATCCCGTTCTATGACAGGGTCTGGGCGATTGACGATCCTTTCTGGGCTGACAACTTCCCCGGCTCACTGTGGAACTGCAAATGCGGTATCTCTCCGACGGATGATCCGCTGACGGACAACTCGGACATCATCACCCTCGATGTCAAGCCTCACAAGGGACTTGACGGGAACCCTGCCGTCACAGGGCAGATATTCTCCGATGATCATCCGTACCACCCGACCGACTGCCGGCACTGTCCTTTCGGAAAGGTCAAGCCTATTCAGATCATCAACGCCAAGAAGGACTGCTACGCCTGCGGAAAGATTCAGGCGGTCATTCAGGATGCTGAGGAGAAAGCCAAGCAGAGACGTAAGGATCTGATGAAGGTGCATTACCTCAAGGTAAGGGATAAAATCCTCGATGAGTTCGGGGCAAATACAATCATTCCAATACCTGTAAAGAGTTCAGATTGTACGGGAAAACTAAAATTGCGTCCACCTGCATTAAAAGAAACTTTGAGAGGAACTGCCCACACGCCAAACATCGACAGTAAGTATTGCCTTCTGAAAGCCATTCGGAATCCGCATAAACTTCGCCATAGGAATTATGAAGTTTTAGGTGCCCGAAAAGATTTATCGGATCCTATTGACAAACAGAATGTTCAGAGGAAAGCCGATAGGGGCGTAACTGGATATAACTTCTATGAGTTCGATTATAAGGGTAAGACCTGGATTCTCGGTTTCGAGGTAATCAAGGGTGAATACGAGCAGCCTTACTTCGTTGCTCTGAAATAAAAAAAACTCTCACGGAACTTACAGGGTGAAGTCCCCGGCCGTGAGAGTAATTTTCGGATGTTTACAAAAGTTACGAGCCGAAGCCCCTAACTCATCCGACTGCAAATATACAGTTTAATTTTTAATTACAAACAAAATGCCTTAAAATGGACTTCAAACAGTTTACAAAGGAAATCGAAAAGCACGAGAAGGAGATAGACACCCTTGCCTGTAGGAGATTCCCTGCAAAGGTCGCAGCCAAGGCAGAAAGGCACTACAGGGGAAACTTCAGCAGAGGAGGTTTCCTGAATAACGGTCATCATCCCTGGAAGACCACAAAACGGCAGATGTCCGGAGGTGAAGATGCAGCATCGAAGTATGGTCCTCTGCTCTCCGGAAGAGAACACCTCAGGAGCAGCGTCATAGGGGAATCAATGCCTTACAGGGCAAGAGTCTATAACAGGGTACCATACGCTGCCATCCATAACTTCGGAGGTACATTCACCATCCATCCTGCCGTCACACCAAAGATGAGACGGTTCGGCTGGGCGAAGTACCGGGAAGCCGGAGGAAAGGACAACCCCGAAGCATCGGGCAGATGGAAGGCTCTTGCTCTGACCAAAAAGGCAAGACTCGACATCAACATCACCATCCCACAGCGTCAGTTCATAGGCAGGAGTGCAGAACTCGAAGCCGGAATCTGGAGCGACCTTGAAAAGGAACTTGAAAACATTTTGAACAAATAATGGAAAGCATCAAACTCGCAATTCTCAGACGTATTCAGGAGAATATGCCTGACATCAGGACAATCGACGAAGACTACGGACAACTGGAATACCCGTCAGACCAGTACCCGATATTTTTCCCAGCTGTATTCATCAGCATCGATGAGACAGAATGGGAGACCATCGGCAGCATGTCGCCACTGGTCCAGAACGGCACAAGGACAGTCACCCTTAAACTCGCATTCGACTGTTACCACGACACGCACGCAGGATCCACGACAGAACACTTCATAGAACAGAGGGAGGCAAAGGCAAAGGAACTCTTCAGCCTGGTTCAGAACTGGAGACTCAAGAAAGGAATGAGCCCGTTCTGCCGGATCAAGGACAAGGAATATCCACTTGGCGGTGGTGTCAAGGTCTATGAGATAACATTCAGGGTCATCGACAACACATTTGAATGCTAATCGAACAGGGACAGCTGCTGTGCCGTCAGTCTCGGTACCTTGATCTTCGGCTTCGGCTTTATGCCCTCCTCTGGATGCTCCTTGCTGTACTGTCTCAAGATGGTTATAATGCGGTCCTCTGACAGAAAGAACTCCTGCTGCGATAGGATCTTGAGAGCATCATCAAAACGAAGACGCTGTACCTCCGTCCAATAATACCAACGTTGGCACAGTTTCTTGTTCCTTTCCTTGATTAACTCTTTGTTTCGACCTCGAGACATTTACAGACATTGTTGTACGAACCCCTGCCGGGGAGCCTCAGCGAAAGCTGACGGTGCGCTGAT
>JBJEBN010000047.1:0-53520 GCA_051870095.1 Candidatus Cryptobacteroides sp.
TTTTATTTACTGCCAGAGCCGCTTAGGGTCTGGAAATTATTAACGAACTATTGTTTTTCATGTAAATATTTGCTGTAGAATCACCAGTGAAAGCACTTATTGCCTTCGCGGAAAAACCTGCAAACAAGAAGCAAAGAAACCTGAAATCCATTTCCTTGAGTTCTTTCATTTCTCCACGGAGTATTGCCATTACATTACCCTTATACTCATTCACTATTTTTTCTAATTGAATGAGATACTTTTTATTGGTTGAAAAATTTTCAATCTCACCTTTGACCTGCTGGTATATTGCCTCCTTATCTCTATGACTTCCGTGAGTCTCATAATATGTATTACTCAATTTATCAAGCATTTCGTATTGTTTTGAGAACAATACTGCGATTTGACTTGACATTTCTTTTAGCAATACATTCTGATAATCCTTTTCTGAAGAGGCCGCATCTAACTTATTTTGAGCCACCTCTAAAGAAGTCCGCAATTCATCTGCCAAGTCAATATAGGCACTTATCTTCGTTTCCTTACTCTCTATACGGCGGCGGTATAACAACATCAAAGATATTATAGCACATATTGCTATGATTATTGCCAAGTACAATCTATATTTGCTACTTTTGAGCAACTGTTCATTATATGACGCCTTTGTCTTAAAATAATCATTCTGAACTGATTGAAGGGGTTTCTGAAGGGCATCATGCACAAGCGAATCCTGAAGAGCAAAAAGAGTTTCATGCATTTTCAAAGATTCCATATAATCCCCCTTCATCTTGTTCACAATGTAACCCATATGGTATAGCATACAGCTATCTACAGGATTCTGTATCAGACGCCAAGATGATTCAATCAACCTATCGGCTTCATGGTAATTGCCACTTAAAGCAGACACATAGGCCTTTGCCCTATTTATGATAAGAGTCTCCTCATTCTGCATACAACAAGCTTTATGATTCAGCAAATTACGTAACGCTTCGATATCATCATCCGCTTCATAGACAAGACATAAGAGTTCTGCCACATCTTGGCATAGAAGATAATACTCATTATCCAACGCCCATGACAAAACCCCAGAAAGAGACTTCTCCGCTTGATCAAATCTATTTAATTTGTAATAAGCATTACCAATGTCTAAATTTATATAGTTTTTATGTGCTATTTTTTCAGCTTTGTCATAAAAATCATAGGCTATTTCAAACGAATTCAATGCTTTAAGAAAATCCAAGCTACTATGATATAACGCTCCCAATTGAGCATATAAAAGGCCTTTTGCATAATCATCTTCTATATGATTCAATAATTGCTCTGCTTCTGTGTACGAATACATAGCATCCATATACCTATGGTCATTCTGCTGTATTCTTCCAAGATAATAATATGCTTTGAATAGTTTGCCGAAATCATTCCGTTTAGAATAATAATCCACAACAGACAGCATAAGCGAGTCGTCTGTTTCATCTATGAAACATTTATCCTTCGCTTGAGCCAATAGTAAGTAATAGTGATTTTTGTCAGCTTTCCCCTTCACTGAAGATACATCAATAGATTGCAAGAAAGCTAACGCACTATCCGGACGTTCATTGATATATGATTCAACATCTTCAAGTTCTGTCCTATAAGTGGAACAAGATGTATTTATAAGCAATATCGCAACGACATACTTACAAACAATAGAAAGTTTCATTGTAAATTGGTAATTATGATTTCTGACGGTGTAAAGATACTTATTGAAAGTTTCATCTCCAAATATATCCATATTCATATTCTTTAGATTTACCTCTAATAATCAATACATTATAAAACTAATTATTGCAAAAATATTTCAACAAACCAACAAAGTATATTTGAGGTATCCTACGGATTAATTTGGTTCAGTCAGTCTCTGAGATTATCAATTGCTGAAAACTATTTACACAACGTATTTACAATCTCTTAATGCTGTTGTTTTAGATGCATTAAAATGCTATTCAATTGGGATTTGTCGCTGCGCTCGACATCCCCCTCTCACCAGGGGATTTGTGCCGTTGGCACACATCCCCGCCATGCCTGCGGCGGGGCTTTGCAAATGAAAGAGAGAGAGTCGCAATCAAGCAAGCTTGTTGCGACTCTCTCTCTTTCATTTGCGGTGAGAGGGGGATTCGAACCCCCGGTACGGTAATCCCGTACGTCAGTTTAGCAAACTGGTGGTTTCAGCCACTCACCCATCTCACCAAACCCTTCACTGACCGCTTTTGTCAATTGGGACTGCAAATATACAACTTTTTTATTGTTTTGCAATATTTTCCCTCATTTCGGTGTCGGCCTGGATATTTTTCATCTTGTAATAATCCATGATACCGAGATTTCCGTTGCGGAAAGCTTCTGCCATGGCAAGAGGCACCTCTGCCTCCGCCTCAATAACCCTTGCACGGGCTTCCTGAGCCTTTGCCTTCATTTCCTGTTCGAGAGCAACTGCCATTGCACGCCTCTCCTCTGCCCTTGCCTGAGCAATGTTCTTGTCTGCCTCAGCCTGGTCCATCTGCAGAAATGCACCGATGTTCTTTCCTATGTCGATGTCGGCAATGTCGATTGAAAGAATCTCAAATGCCGTACCTGCATCCAGACCCTTGTTCAGAACCACCTTGGAAATGCTGTCAGGATTCTCAAGAACTGACTTGTGGCTCTCTGCAGAACCGATGCTGGAAACTATACCCTCACCAACACGGGCAAGAACGGTCTCCTCACCTGCTCCTCCGACAAGCTGCTTGATGTTAGCACGGACAGTAACCCTTGCCTTGGCGATGAGCTGGATTCCGTCCTTTGCCACAGCCGTCACAGGAGGAGTGTTGATAACCTTCGGATTAACCGACATCTGCACGGCCTCGAACACATCACGCCCAGCAAGGTCGATGGCAGCCGCCATCTTGAAATCAAGTGAAATGTTAGCCTTGTCTGCTGATATCAAGGCATTTACCACTTTGGGAACATTTCCCTTTGCAAGATAGTGTGCCTCCAGTTCATTGGCATAGAGAGTCAGACCTGCTTTGGTACCCGTCACCATGGCCATCACGATTGTGTTTGGAGATACGCCTCTCCAGCGCATCAGCACAAGCTGGATAAGTGAAATCCTCACTCCTGAAATGAGAGCCTGGAACCACAACGTCACAGGGAAGAACCACAGGAAAACGATAAGCGCCACTATCGCAAGCGCCACCCATACAATTGTCATTGCCATAAATATAATGTTTTATTGATTATCACTAACAATCCTCACCTACCGGTTTGACATAAATCTTCCCGTCTTCAATCATCACAACCTCCACGATCATCCCCGGGTCTATCATGCCTTCAAGACTCTTGACCTCCAAAGCAACGCCGTTTATCCTCGCGGTTCCCATAGGGGCAAGCCTTGTGGCTGTCTTTCCGACATCCCCGACTACGACCTCCACCTTGCCTTGAGGCACGGCCTTGGAGTCTATGTTCGTCCTGAGAGCCAGTTTGCGCCATGTCTTGGCCCTCAACATATATATGGTAAGCACCACTACAAGAACGACATCCACCGAAGTGACTATTGCACCGGCCACAGTCCCGTAACCGGAAAACGCCAGATAGCATGAACCTGCCATCGAGCCGATTCCAAGAATTCCGGCAATGCCGACTCCAGGGACAAGAATGACCTCTGCACACACGAGAACGAGTCCAAGAAGACTCAGTACGATAATCAGACCCATAATTATTTGTTGATTGTTTTCAATTCCACATTGCCTATTCCCATCGCATTTGCAAAAGAAACAAGAGACTCAGCCGCAGCCTTGTCAGAGTACGGTCCTACGACATAGACCGTCCTCCCCTCCTCACCTTCCACCTTTGCAATATCCT
The DNA here is from genome assembly GCA_051870095.1 of Candidatus Cryptobacteroides sp. Taxonomy (GTDB): domain Bacteria; phylum Bacteroidota; class Bacteroidia; order Bacteroidales; family UBA932; genus Cryptobacteroides. Next base: position 3,850 of record JBJEBN010000047.1, read on the forward strand.
TTCCTGAGGCCTGCTGGTTGATACCTGAAAGGGATGCATCATCCAGTTCTCCGGACTTTGGAACTATCCTCACCTCATAGAAAACAGGCTTGGCTTTCATCTGCGCCTCGATTGAACGTGCCTTGGACACACTTGTTTCCTTGCCGTCATTGAACGCAACTATGAAAGCACTCTTGAAACCGACTTTCTTCACGGTGTTGAGGTTTGCAAGGACATCCTTGTATGTCCTGAACAGACCGGCCCTGTAGGTGAATCTTCCATTGGCCGTCCTATGCTCAAAAACAGGGCTCAGACCTTTCAGGCTCCTGACCGTGGCCTTGTTGGAGAGAGTGAACAGCTGAATCTGATACACAATACCTTCCGGAAGCGTATTGTCCAGGGCGAACTGCCCTTCTTCAAGAACCTTGAAAGTATAGTCGAACACCACAGGAGGAGGCATCATGTTCAGGGACAGTGCTTCCCCGGGATTCATCTTGGTGAAAGTGTAGCTGGTAGCTTCTCCAACCACTTCCATGTCTGCCGCAGCCATGAGTTTGTCCGGATCTATGACGACACCGCTGAAAAGGAATTCCATCTCGATCTTGCGCAGGATATCAGTGGCTCTGGCAAGTGAATCCTGTATTGATGGCATGAGTGATTCCAATTCAAGAATCCTGTTGGTCAGCGCTATCCTTTCATCAGCGTCGGAACTCATCACATACAGGTTCCTGTCCTCTTCAAGGGCAGCCTCATAAACGGAAAGTGAGTCGCGTAGGGCTCTGACTTCCGCCATCTTGTCCATATATCGCTTGGTATCGACATTCTCCGGAATATCGGCGTTCACTGTCCTGGATTCATCACTGGAAGTCTCCACCGGAAAGAGATGTGAAATCTGCAGAAGTTCATCAGGGTCGTCAACAATCTTCCTCACCGGCATGCTGTCATATTCAATTACATATACATACACGCTGTCGCTGCCGCAGTCCCTGTTGGATGCGAAAATCGTATATTGGCCGTCATCGGAGTTGACGAGCAGGAAATCATCTGCAGGAGAGGAGAACGGAAAACCGAGGTTGACAGGAGATGACCAATCGGCCGTTTCATCGTCCCACTGCGACACATAAAGGTCATATCCACCTACTCCGTAAAGCCCTGCGGAAGCAAAATACAATGACCTGCCGTCCGGTGAAAGCATAGGATATATGTCATCCGCCACAGATGTCATCTGCTCGTTTATAAGGGATGGATAAGTCCATATCGTATCCTTTAACTCTGTCTTGCTTATGTTCCTTATACCTTCCTGATCAACAGATGAAAAATATATCGTTCCGGCATCCTCCGGTGCATAAAGGGCCTTGGAGAATGGGTGTGAGGCAATAGAATCAAGCTGGTTCGGAAGAATCCTCCAGCTCCTGTCAGGCAGAGGGTAATAGAGATAGAAATCCTCGATGGAGAATCTGTGTCTTGAAACCACATGCGGATTTCCCACAAATGAAGACATGTTTTTCCCGTTTTCCGACAGCAGTATCCTGTCACTTATCACGGATACCGAAGCGGAATCGGTATATGCGCCTGTTGAATCCTTAAGTGTTTCAAGAGCCTGATTGTAAGCTTCAAGAGAAGCCTCGAAACGGTAACGCAAGCGAAGAGAATCCCCCACACGGACAAGACTGTCAGCATCGTGGACCGCTGCCGGGGATTCGAAAGAGCAAAAAAATGCCGCCAATAATATATATAAGGAACAGATGGCTTTGCTGTTCATCATTTTCTCTCGCATTTATGTTTTCCTTCTCACTATTTCAAGATGCAAAAATAAGAAATATTTGCAGAAAGTTCGTTTATAAGAAAAAAATCGTAAATTTGTGCCCTATTTTGCGGTTAGTGTAGAGTACAACTTCCATGCTGGACCTGTGAAAAGAAAATAATATCATTAAAACAATATTAATTATGCAAAGTAAAGGTGCAATCAGATTCGTGGCAATCCTGCTCGCTCTAGCCTGCCTGTGGCAGCTCTCCTTCACTCTTGTGACCAAGATTCAGGAGAACAAGGCGTCCAAATACGCCGAGGCCGCTGCAGAAGCAATCCAGCAGTCAGCAGAATTCGCCAAAGTATCAGAAATGGACAGAGCCTTCTATCTTGACTCTATCAGGAAAGACCAGAACAGGCACTACATCGACTCTATCTCGTCGGAGAAAGTCTATTTCGGATACACTTACAAAGACATTAAAGCCAAGGAAATCAACCTCGGACTTGACCTCAAGGGCGGTATGAACGTCATGCTCCAGGTCCAGCTCGAAGACCTTGTCAAGGCTCTTTCAGGAAACAACCAGAGCCCTGAATTCCTCAACGCAGTCGCTCTTGCAAAACAGCGCAGCGTGGATTCAAGACAGGATTTCATCACACTTTTCGCCGAGGCTTGGAAAGAGACTTCAAACGGTACTCCTCTCGCAAGGGTGTTCGGTACACTCGACATGAAGGAAGTAACTCCTTCATCAACCGACTCCGAGGTCATCGACATCATCAGGCGTGAGGCCGAGAGTGCAATCGCAAACTCTTTCAATGTATTGAGAAACCGTATCGACCGTTTCGGCGTAACACAGCCGAACATCCAGAAGCTCGGTAACAGCGGACGAATCCTCGTCGAGCTCCCTGGTGTAAAGGAGCCTGAGCGTGTAAGGAAACTCCTCCAGGGTACTGCATCCCTCGAGTTCTGGCCGACCTACGACAATACTGAAATCGAGAACTATCTCGTTGAGGCAAACTCCACTCTCGCAGAACTTCTTTCAGACGACACCGCTGATGCAGAGAACATCGCAGACAGCAAGGAAGCTGAAGAGGATGCACTCATAGCAGAGGAGCTCAAGCAAGCTGAGAACGATGCCAAGGCTGAGGCTGCATTCAGGAAACAGAATCCTCTGTTCAGCATTCTCCAGCCATCAGGAGCAAGAGGCAACGCATGCATCGGTTATGCAAACTATGCCGATACAGCAAAAATCAACAAATATCTCGCAATGCCTCAGATCAAGATGCTCTTCCCGCCTGAATTCAGGCCTATGTGGAGCGTAAAGGCATCTGCATATATCCCGGGCGACAACACATTCGAGCTCGTTGCCATCAAGGCTGCTTCACGTGACGGCAAGGCTCCTCTTGACGGAGGTGCAGTGACTGACGCACGTGTTCAGTACGGCAACACCAACGGTAACCCTGAGGTATCCATGACAATGAACGCACAGGGCGCAAGCGTATGGGCAAGGATGACCAAGGAGAACATCGGCAAACAGGTTGCCATAGTCCTTGACGGTATGGTTTACTCATACCCTACGGTCCAGAGCGAGATCAGCGGAGGAAGCTCCCAGATTACAGGCCACTTCACACTCGAAGAGGCTGAGGACCTTGCAAACGTCCTCAAGTCAGGTAAGCTCCCTGCACCTGCAACCATCATCCAGGAGCAGGTCGTAGGACCTTCTCTCGGTGCCGAGTCCATCAACGCAGGTCTCATTTCATTCGTCATCGCGTTCGTGCTCGTGCTCATCTACATGATCCTCTTCTATCAGGGAGCAGGTATCGTTGCCGATGTCGCACTTCTTGTCAACGTACTCCTTCTGTTCGGTACCCTCGTGTCATTCGGAGCAGTCCTCACACTTCCTGGTATCGCGGGTCTCGTCCTGACACTCGGTATGGCGGTGGATGCCAATGTGATTATCTATGAGCGCATCAAGGAAGAGCTCCGCGCCGGCAAAGGCCTGAGCAAGGCCGTGGCTGACGGTTACAAGAATGCTTACTCAGCAATCATCGACGGTCAGATCACCACCCTCCTCACCGGTATCGTGCTCTTCATCTTCGGTTCAGGTCCTGTACAGGGATTCGCAACGACCCTCATCATCGGTATCATCACTTCAGTCCTTTCTTCAATCTTCATCACCCGTCTTATCATCGACGACAGGATTGTCAAAGGAAAGAATGTCACATTTGACAACAAGGCTACAAGGAACTTCCTCCAGAATACTAAGGTTGATTTCATCAGCAAGAAGAAATGGGCTTACATCGTTTCCGGAACTGTCATCGTAATCTGCCTCGTTTCCATCTTCACCAAAGGCTTTACCTACGGTGTTGATTTCACAGGAGGCCGCACTTATGTAGTAAGGTTCGACCAGGGAGTTACAGCTGAAGATGTCCGTGCCGCTGCAATCGAAGAATTCGACGGCGCTGTCGAGGTCAAGCAGTTCGGTGGCGAGAGCCAGATGAAGATTACCACCCAGTACCTCGTGGAGGATGAGTCAACAGAGGCTGATGCAATCGTGGAAGAGAAACTCTTCAACGCATTGAAGGGATTCTTTGCAGAGAGCAACATCACCCTCGAGGAATTCAAGTCAACCCTTGACAACCCTAACGGTATCATCAGTTCCGACAAGGTTGGTCCTACCATTGCAAATGACATCACAAGAGACGCCATCATAGCAGTCATCATAGCCCTCATCGTAATCTTCGCATACATCGCAGTAAGGTTCAAGGGCTGGACATGGGGTCTTGGCGGTGTAACAGGTCTTGCACATACGGCAATCATCGTGATCGGATTCTTCTCATTGTTCTCGGGCATTCTTCCATTCAGCCTCGACATTGACCAGACATTCATCGCTGCCATCCTTACCATCATCGGTTACGCCATCAACGATACAGTGGTCATCTTCGACCGTATCCGTGAATACAAGGAGCTCCATCCTAAGGCAGAGTTCAAGAACAATGTGAATGAAGCGCTCAACAGCACTCTGTCCCGTACGATGAACACCTCACTCACGACTCTCGTGACTATGATTGCTATCGCAATCTTCGGTGGAGAGGTCATCAGGGGTCTCGCAGTAGCCCTCATCCTCGGTATCATCGTCGGTACCTATGCTTCAATCTTCATCGCAACTCCTATAATGTTCGATGTGACCAAGAAAGCTGCACAGAAGAAAGAGAGCAAATAACGATTCCTAAACCTATTGAGGGGCGTGCCTTCCGGCTCGCCCCTTTTTTTGTCTTCCCATGTGGAAAACTTGATTTGACTGATAGCCTCATTTTGTATAACTTTGCGAACCTAAAAATATCAATATGTCATTCGTTCATCTCCATGTCCATACACAATACTCCATCCTTGACGGTTTTTCGGCAATTCCCAAGCTGTTCGACAGGGCGGAGGAACTCGGTATGCCGGCGCTCGCAATCACCGACCACGGCAACATGTACGGTATCAAGGAGTTCATGAAATTTGCCGGAAAGCATCCCGGAGTGAAACCTATACTCGGATGCGAGGTATATGTGACAAGGCATTATGACCATAAGCTGAAGGACAACAACCACAGGGGCTACTACCACCTGATTCTGCTGGCCAAGAACTACGAAGGCTACAAGAACCTGATGAAAATCGTGTCCACCGGACATATCGAAGGAAAATATTATGACAAGCCGAGAGTCAGCCACGAGGTCATAGAGAAATTCCATGAGAATCTTGTCTGCCTGTCCGCCTGTATTGCAGGAGAAGTCCCCCGTGCGATCATAGACGGAGACATGGAGGCTGCCCGCAAGGCGATACAATGGCATAAGAACATCTTCGGAGAGGACTATTATCTTGAAGTGCAGTCCCACAGGACGGAAGTGCCAGGACTGTCCCAGGAAGTGTATGAAAGGCAGCAAATATCCAATGCCGGCATATTCTCCCTTGCAGAAGAAATGGGTGTGAAGGTAGTCGCAACGAATGATGTCCATTTCGTAAGGAAGGAGGACGGACCTGCCCATGACCGCCTGATATGCCTCAATACCAACTCTGTGATGAGCGACGAAAAGAGACTTCGCTACACCCAGCAGGAGTTTCTCAAGAGCGAGGAGGAAATGTCATCCCTCTTTCCAGACCATCCGGAGGTGATATCGAATTCACTTGAAGTAGCGTCAAAAATAGACAGTTACAAAATCGACAGGGGCCATGTGCTGCCTAAATTCGACCTTCCGGAGGATTTTCTTGCAGACATAGACAACCAGCTTGAAAAATACAAGGACATCATAGATGTCGGAAGGTGTGACAAGGACGGTAACGACAGGGGTGAGGAATTCTGCCGTTCCGTTGCATATCTCTGCCACCTCACATACAAGGGAGCGCACATCCGCTACGGAGAGACCTTCACTGAAGAACAGAGCGAAAGGATTGAATTTGAGCTGAAGACCATCTGCAGGATGGGTTTCCCAGACTACTTCCTGATAGTCCAGGACTATATTGCCGCAGCGCGTGCCATGGGTTCGATGGTAGGACCTGGACGTGGTTCGGCAGCCGGTTCCGTAGTGGCATACTGCCTCTGGATCACCAATCTCGACCCTATCAAGTATCAGCTCCTGTTCGAGAGATTCCTGAACCCGGACCGAATCAGCATGCCTGATATCGATGTCGATTTCGAAGACCTCGGAGCAGCACACAAATATGTGGAAGATCACTACGGACTGGACCATGTGTCAAGGGTCATCACCTTCGGAACGATGGCCGCAAAAAGTGCCATCAAGGATGTCGCCCGCATCAGCCAGCTGAGCATCGACGAGTCCAACAGACTTACGAAAATGGTTCCGGACCGCTTGAGCGAGATGGTGGAGAGGGAATATCCGTTCAATCCCAAGCTCGATGAACTCAAGAAAGGGTTCAAGCAGATTAGCAAGGAAGTGGAAATTGATGACCCTGACAATCCGGGACAGAAAAAGAAAGTGGAGAAATTCTTCCAGAAAGGACTGGAGGAGGTCGATGTCAAAATAAACCTCAAGAACTGCTACAGGCTCGTTCCTGAGTTCCAGGAAGAGTTGAAAAACGGAAGTGAAATCACCAAGGAGGTGCTGAAATATGCACAGCAGCTCGAGGGAAGCATCAGGCAGGTCGGTGTACATGCCTGCGCCACCATCATCGGAAGAGGAAACCTGATGGATTACATTCCAATCTGCCTTTCGGAAGACAAGGAAATGGTGGATGAGAACGGAAAGAAGAAGGAATTCTGGACATCGCAGTACGACGGACACTACATCGAGGATGTGGGAATGTTGAAGATGGACTTCCTCGGCCTCAACACTTTGACGATCATTCACACATGCCTCAACCTGATCAAGGAAAGGTATGGAATAGACATAGACATTGAAGCCATTCCTATTGATGACAAGCCGACATACGAGCTGTACGGACGCGGAGACACGGTGAGCGTGTTCCAGTTCGAGTCCCCGGGAATGATGAACTGGCTCCAGAAGCTCCAGCCGGAGCGCTTCGAGGACCTGATTGCGATGAACGCCCTCTATCGTCCTGGACCTATGGACTACATTCCTTCGTTCGTAGCAAGGAAGCAGGGTGTAGAGAAAGTAGAGTATGACCTCCCTGAAATGGAGGAATATCTTGAAGACACATACGGCGTCACGGTATATCAGGAGCAGGTGATGCTTCTGTCCCAGAAGCTGGCCAATTTTACCAAGGGTGAGGCGGACAAGCTTAGGAAGGCGATGGGAAAGAAGATGATCGATGTCCTCAACTCGCTGAAAGACAAGTTCATGGAAGGCGGTATGAAAAACGGCCATCCTGAAAAGATGCTGGACAAAATCTGGAAAGACTGGGAGAAATTCGCACAATACGCATTCAACAAGTCCCACGCAACATGCTATGCATGGGTCAGCTACCAGACAGCATGGCTCAAATGCCATTATCCTTCTGAATTCCAGGCTGCCAACCTGACTGCCAACCTCGGCAAGTCCGATGAAATCAAGAAGATAATGGCGGACTGCAAGAAGAACCGCATCAATGTCCTCAACCCGGATATCAACGAATCCGAGGCTCATTTCAGCGTGAACGACAAAGGCGATGTCAGGTTCGGACTCGGAGGCATCAAAGGATTCGGAGACAACATTGTCAGGGCAATAATCACCGAAAGGAACAACAACGGAAAGTTCACGGACATATATGATTTCGTGGAGAGGATGTCAGGCACGGTGAACAGGAAATCGTTCGAATCACTGCTTCATTCGGGAGCCTTCGACAGCTTCGGCATATTCAGAAAACAGTTCATGCTGCCTTGCAAGAACGGAGACCTGTTCATAGACACTCTGTTCCGCTACGGAGAACTCTACCGCAAGGACCAGATGAACGAAACCGTGTCACTCTTCGGCGAATCCGAAGAAATGAAGCCGGAAAGGCCGGAAATACCTCCTATGGAAGGAGACGAGGACATACTTCAGAAACTCATGTTTGAAAAGGAGCTCGTTGGAATGTACCTGTCCTCACACCCTCTTGACAGATATGACTTCGAACTTCAGACTTTCACGACATGCCAGGTCGGTGAAGTGAATGCCCTCGTTGCGGAATGCGAGAAGAAACACACTTCGCAGAAAGTGAACATTGCAGGCTTCATCACTGCCACCCAGACACTTACCACCAAGACAGGAAAACCTTGGTCCAAGACCGTCATAGAAGACAAGGGAGGCAACTTTGAGCTCGCCCTCTTCGGCAAGGACCACGAAAATTTCATGAAATACATGACTATTCACAATGCTATCTTCCTCGAAGGAGTGATAGAGGAGAAATATTTCGTGAAACCTGAAGAGAGAAAAGACAGGAAAGATATTCCTTATGCATTCAAAGTCAAGAACATAATGCTCCTCGGAAATGTTACCGAATCTTATGTGAAAGGCTTTGCAATCAACATATCCACCCCAATGCTCACACCGGAGTTCAGGAAAATGCTCGTGAAGATGATAAAAGAAAACAAAGGCAACGTACCTCTCACCATGTTCCTGTACGAACCTGAGAAGAAATGGAAAATCGAGTTCCTTTCACGCAAGTTCAAGGTTGCAGTGACGGCACCTTTCATCGAAGAGCTTGATAGAATGCACATACAATACAGCGTAATAAAGAAATGACGACCATGGCAGAAGAATCTTTTTCCGACCTCGGAAGAGTCGGTGCAATAGAAAAGCTTTACGAAGGCACACCTTACAAACCGTTTGAAAGTTCATGGTTCGAGACAGGAGGCAAATGCTATGTCGGAAGCCATTCCAGGGTATTCATTGAAGGAATGGATTTTGACCTCACATATTTTCCTCTCAAGCATCTCGGATATAAATGCGTTACTGCCGTGACAGGTGAACTATACGCTGAATTTTCTCATCCCAGGACAATGGACATAAGGCTCGGAATATCCTCCAAGCTCGATTTCAAGCATATAAAGGAGCTTTGGGAAGGTATTGTGACAGCTGCACGTGAACATGGCTACAAGAAGGTTACTCTCGATCTGACACCATCTTCTAACGGACTTGCTATCAGCGTTTCCGTGGCAGGAGAGACCTCATTGCTGATGGGCAAGCGCCGACCTGCAGCCAAAAGCATGGACCTGATATGCATTTCTGACAATCTCGGAGCGGCATATCTCGGATTCAGGGTGCTTGAAAGAGAGAAACAGAAATTCATGGAAAGCGGAGAAACCCACAAGAATGCCGACATGGAGAAATACAAGAATCTTGTAGGAGCCTATCTCAAGCCACAGATAAACGCCAGGACAATAGACCAGATGGAAGAATCCGGCATCATGCCTTCTTTCGGATATCTGATTACCAGAGGTCTTGCAGATACAGTCAGAAGGCTGGTGAGAGACAGCGGACTCGGAGCCAAGATCTACATAGACAAAATGCCATTCGCAGGAAAGACATTCGATGTAGCGAAAGAACTTGGCATAGACCCTATGACAGCCGCCCTCAACGGAGGGGAGGATTACCGTCTCCTGTTCACCATACCGATTGGACAGCATGACAAGTTCAGGCACGATTTCCAGACATTCGACATCATAGGCCACCTTGCAAAACCGGAAGTGGGCGCTTCAATAGTCACTCCTGACGGTGTTGAACTGCCTGTAAAGGCCCAAGGATGGAAATAATTGAAAAATTTTTCACAATCTGATGCAAGATTGTCCGGATTTTGGATTTATACTTTCGGAAACCGGAAGAAACATCTTCATAAAAAACAAACGAAATGAAAAGTATAAAATCTTGCATCATCATGGCGGTAGCCGCCATTTCATTTGCCGGGATACAATCCTGCAGCAAAAATGACAACAACGATTACGACCTCTACTTCCCGGATGCATTGGTGACAGTGAAGCCGGTAAGCGACACTGAATTCTATCTCCAGCTGGATGACAAAACGGCACTCCTGCCAGTCGGTACCACAAAGCTCCCTTTCGGAAAGAAAGAGGTCAGAGCCCTTGTGAACTATACTGAGACCGAGATGCCCGAAGGAGCTGACAAGGAAAAATTTGCAGGCGCAGTCAAAATCAACTGGATTGACAGCCTCCTGACCAAGAAGCCTAAGCCTGACATGGGCGAATCAAATGACGAAACTTACGGAAACGATCCTGTAGAGATTATGAAAAGCTGGATGACAGTCGTTGAAGACGGCTACATCACCCTTGATTTCGCTACAATATGGGGCAATTCCAACATCAAGCATGAAGTGAACCTTCTTACAGGAGTCAATCCCGAAAACCCATATGAGGTTGAATTCAGGCACAACGCCCATGGCGATATATGCGGAACTACAGGAAACGGCCTCGTAGCATTCAGCTTGAAGGATCTCCCTGACACAGAAGGAGAGACAGTGAAGCTGAAACTCAAATGGAATTCATTCAGCGGCCCGAAATCTGTAGAGTTCGACTACTGTACCCGCAAAGACGAATAATAGTGAAACTTACGGAACAGAACCTCGCCGAAAGAATAAGAAAACGCGACAATTCAGCTATGAAAGCCCTGTACGACCAGTACGCAGGCTATCTTACAGCTGTCTGTTCCAGGTACATAGACAACAAAGAAGACATAAGAGACCTTATGCAGGAGAGCTTCATCAGAATCTTCTCCTCCATAGGGTCCTTTGAATACAGGGGTGAAGGATCGCTAAAGGCATGGATGAGCCGCATCGTGACCAACAACACCCTCAAGCACATCAGGGACAACATCAACAAAGGGTTGATTTCAATCGACGATGACATCCCGGACATACCTGATGAAGACATTCCAGAAATTTCAGACATTCCCCCATCAGTCATACAGGAAATGATAAAGAAGCTTCCTGAAGGCTACAGAACGGTTTTCAACCTCTTCGTCTTCGAAGAGAAAACACACAAGGAAATCGCCGGACTGCTCGGAATAAAGGAGAATTCATCAGCATCCCAGCTGCACAGGGCAAAAGCTCTTCTCGCCGGATGGATAAACGAATACAGACAAACTCATTAGAATGGACAATCGCTGGACGGAACAATTCAAGGACAAGATGAAGGACTATCAGGAGATGGCCCCCGAAGGTCTGTGGAATGACATCAGCGATGCTGTAGTCGTGAACGGCAGGAAGAGGGGTACTGTAGTGCTTCTCAGGAGCCTCGCAGGTGCCGCAGCAGCTGCTGCAATTGTTTTTGGTGTTGTATATATGACTGATACAAAGGATATTGAATATCATGATCTTGTTCCGGTAGCAGACATTTCTCCGGAGTATGTCACAATTGTGGAGGAGAAGGAAGAAAATGATATTTCAAATCATCATGTTTCAAATGTCGTGGCCTCGGCTGATGTACAGAAGAATGTGACTGAACCCGTACATACATTTGACATCGATTCAGTAAATGAAGAACCGGTATGCACTGAACCTCCGCTGACAGAAAGCCATGGACAGGAAATCAAGGAAGAGCCGCATCAGGACAGTACAAATCCTGAAAGAATATCGTCAGGAAGCGTTTTTGACCAACCTGTGACATTCCCTCAGACTGCAAGAAAGAAAAACAGGGTCAGCATTTCAGCATCATTTTCAGGAGCAGCAGGCAACAGGACAAGTGTTAAAGGCTATTCTGGAAGCGTTCCTGCAGCATCAGTATCATCATTCGGAACAAGTCCGGAAAACGAAATCAGGCTTTTCAACAGAACCAGGGAGGTAACTTCCGGAACTTCATACAGGCAGCCTGTGAATGCAGGAATAAAAGTGAACGCATATGTTTCCGAGAGATGGAGCATAGGCACTGGAATAGAATGGACATGGCTCCGTTCAACATTCAGGGAAGGAAGTGATGAGTATTATGTATCAAGGATTTCCGACCTTCATTATATAGGAATACCATTGACGGTGACATGCGACCTGTGGAAAGGATACGGACTGAAGGTATATGCAAGTGCCGGAGGAGAACTCCAGAAATGCTTCAGCGGAAGACAGGTAGAAGAATATGTATATAATACCGTACCTGGAAAATCGGAAAGCAACAAATTGATGGAGAAACAATTGCAGTGGTCATTAAGGGCTGAGGCAGGACTTGGGTATGATTTTTCCCCACTTGTTGGAATATATGCAGAGCCGGGAGTTACATGGCATTTCAACAACGGCAGTCAAATTGACAACATATACAAATCGAGACCGTTCAATTTCTCCATCTCCTTAGGTCTTAGATTCAATCTTCGATAATTTTTTGTCGAATTTTGTGTTATTTTTATTGTTTATCATAAAGAAATTTATATTTTTACATTGTAAACAAATAAAAGCACAACATTATGACAGAATGGTGGACCTCACTTGACCTCTTCATGAAGATTCTATGGGGCATTGCAATAGCCACATCGCTCATCTTCATTATCGAAACAGTTCTTACATTCATCGGGATTGACCATGAAACTGATTTCGACATGGACACATCGGTTGACGGATCGTTCGACTCGGAACCGTCCATGAATCTCTATACATTCCGCAATCTCGTTAATTTCCTGCTTGGAATGAGCTGGACGGCAATCCTCCTCAAGGAACAGATAGCATCCACAGCTCTTCTCATGCTGATTGCCGTATTCGTGGGAGCTCTTCTTGTCGCAGCAGTCATGTATCTTTTCAAATGGCTTAGCAAGATGCAGCAGAGCGGCAACATAGATGTATACAAATCTGCCGTCGGATGTATCGGAAAGGTATATCTTACCATCCCGGAGTCAAGGAAAGGGGCAGGAAAGGTACAGATAACCATCAATGAATCAGTAAGGGAATACGACGCTCTCACCGACTCCGAAAACGAGCTCAAGACAGGAAGCTCCATCAAAGTGGTTGAAGTGCTTGATGCATCGACCCTCCTTGTAGAAGAAATCAATTCACTTATAATCTAACAAACCATGCAGTCCATCTACATCATCGTTATCGTCGTACTGGTGCTCATAGTCACCCTTGCGGCAATTCTGAGACGTTACAAAAGATGTCCTTCCGACAAGATTCTCGTAATCTACGGTAAGACAGGAAAGAACAAATCAGGCGGAGTATCTTCCGCAAGGTGCATCCATGGAGGAGCAGCCTTCATCTGGCCTGTGTTCCAGAGCTACTCTTTCCTCGACCTGAAACCTATTTCCATCGAATGCAACCTCACAAACGCACTCAGCAAGCAGAACATCCGTGTTGATGTACCTTGCCGCTTTACAGTAGGTATCTCCACTGAACCTGAGAACATGACTAATGCAGCTGAAAGGCTTCTCGGACTCAGCAACGAGGACATACAGAACATCGCCACCGATATCCTCTTCGGACAGCTCAGGCTTGTGATTGCTACCATGGATATCGAGGAAATCAACTCCGACAGGGACAAGTTCCTCGCAAACGTCAGCATGAATGTCGAAGCAGAGCTCCGCAAAATCGGCCTCAAACTCATAAACGTGAATGTCACCGACATCCGTGACGAGTCCGGATATATCGAGGCCCTCGGTAAGGAAGCGGCGGCAAAGGCAATCAACGATGCAAAGAAGAGCGTTGCCGAGCAGAACCGCTTCGGTGAAATCGGTAAGGCAGAGGCAGACAGGGACAAGGATATCAGGATTGCCGAGACCTTGAGAGATACCCGTATATGCACCGCAGATGCCAATGCAAAGGCCGTAGAAGGCGAGAACGACTCGAAGATAGCCATCGCTGCATCCGATGCGAAAAGACGCGAAAAAGAGGCCGAATCTGCCCGAATAGCAATAGCTGCTGAGAAAGTACAGGCGGCAAAGGCATTGGAAGAGGCATACAAATCTGAGAGAGATGCCGAGATTGCCCGTGCTGAAAGGGAGAAGGCCACCCAGCAGGCCAACATCGTGGTTCCGGCACAGATTGATAAAGAGAAAGCGATAATCGATGCCGAAGCTGAAGCAGAGAAGCTGCGCAGGCTCGCCAAAGGTGAAGCTGATGCTATATATGCCAAGATGGATGCCCAGGCACGAGGTATGCTCGAAATACTCTCAAAACAGGCTGAAGGATTCAACCAGCTCGTAAATGCTGCAGCCGGAGACCCTCAGAAAGCAGTCCTCATGCTCATAGCTGACAAACTCCCTGATCTTGTCAAGACACAGGTGGAGGCAGTCAAGGGTATCAAGATAGACAAGGTTACAGTATGGGACGGAAACGGTACCAAGGACAGCAAGACAGCCACATCCAATTTCATTTCAGGAATGATGAAATCCGTACCTCCTCTCGAAGAACTTTTCAACATGGCTGGAATGAGCCTCCCTTCATATCTGAAAGGAACATCGGCAGAAGACCAGACTTCTGAAGAAAATGAAAGTGAAACCAATAAATAGCCCATGCCTATCGTAGTAAACATAGATGTAATGCTTGCAAAGCGGAAAATGTCGTCCGGAGAGCTTGCCGAGAAGGTCGGAATTTCAGCGACCAATCTGTCAATACTAAAGACAGGAAAGGCTAAAGCTGTAAGATTCAGTACATTGGAAGCACTATGCAGAGCTCTTGAATGTCAACCTGGAGATATTCTGGAGTACACATCAGAATAATATTTCCTGATATTGAAATAACAAGATCTCTCCATGCGCTTCGCTTGGTCGAGATGACAAAAAGAAGCTGACCCATAATTTTGAGTCAGCTTCTTTTTTTTATTCAAGTTTCTAGAAAGCAAAACTTGATTCTGTCATTTCTTTCAATGTCGCTCACGCTACTTCGTCGATTATAAGCAAAGCACGAACAATGAATTCTGTCATTTCGAGCGAAGCACGAAGTGCGCAGTCAAGAAATCTATTTCAGCTTGCGAAGAATATTGCTGAGATTAACTTCCCTGCCGATGATTGAATTCAAATCCTCAATCCTGACTCTTTCCTGAGCCATGCTGTCACGGTGACGGATTGTAACGCATCCATCCTCAAGCGAGTCATGATCAACGGTAACGCAGAAAGGAGTACCGATTGCATCCTGACGGCGATAACGCTTTCCGATTGAATCTTTCTCATCATACTGGCAGTTGAAGTCATATTTGAGGTCATCCATAATCTTCTGGGCAAGGTCAACGAGATCCTGATTATTCTTCAGAAGAGGCATTACGGCAACCTTGACAGGTGCCAGAGGTGCAGGAATGCTGAGCACTACCCTGCTCTCTCCATTCTCAAGCTGCTCCTCCTTGTAAGAATTTGAAAGCACTGCAAGCACCATACGGTCAACTCCGATTGAAGTCTCGATTACATATGGAGTGTAGTTCTCGCCGCTCTCAGGATCGAAATACTGGATTTTCTTTCCGGAGAATTTCTGATGATTTCCAAGGTCGAAGTCTGTACGGGAATGTATTCCCTCAAGCTCCTTGAAGCCGAACGGGAAACGGAATTCGATATCCGTAGCAGCGTTAGCATAGTGTGCAAGCTTCTCATGGTCATGGAAACGGTAATTCTCATCTCCCATTCCGAGAGCCTTGTGCCATGAAAGACGGTTCTCCTTCCATTTTGCGAACCAGTCGAGCTCAGTGCCAGGCTTGATGAAGAACTGCATCTCCATCTGCTCGAATTCCCTCATACGGAAGATGAACTGACGTGCTACAATCTCGTTTCTGAAAGCCTTTCCGATCTGGGCGATACCGAAAGGTATCTTCATACGGCCGGTCTTCTGAACGTTCAGGTAGTTCACGAATATACCCTGTGCCGTCTCAGGACGCAGATAGATTGTATTTGCTCCTTCTGAAGTGCTTCCCATGGAAGTGCTGAACATAAGGTTGAACTGCCTTACTTCAGTCCAGTTCTTGGTACCTGATATAGGGCAGACAATCTCACAGTCGATTATAATCTGGCGAAGTTCTGCAAGGTCGTTGGCATTGAGGGCGTCAGCCATTCTTTTCTTTACCTCAGCTATCTTCGCATTGTTGCGGATGCAGTTCGGATTTGTCTCAATGAATTTAGCTTCGTCGAATGCATCTCCGAATTTCTTCTTTCCCTTCTCAACATCCTTGCGTATCTTGTCCTCGAGCTTTGCGATATAATCTTCGATCAGGACATCAGCCCTGTATCTTTTCTTTGAATCCTTATTGTCGATGAGAGGATCGTTGAAGGCACCTACATGGCCTGATGCCTCCCAGATTCTTGGATGCATGAAAATGGCCGAATCAATTCCAACGATGTTCTCATGAAGCCTTGTCATGGCTTCCCACCAATACCTCTTGATATTGTTTTTCAGTTCAACGCCCATCTGACCATAGTCGTATACGGCTGCAAGACCGTCATAGATTTCGCTTGACGGAAAAATGAATCCGTACTCCTTGCAATGGGCAACCAGAATCTTGAAGAGTTCTTCCTGTGTCATAATACTACTATTGTTTTAATAATTATTTTGTCCAAATATATCACGGAAATGGTTCCTTATGCCTGAAGAAACTATCTCCGAAAGAGGCAGAAGAACAAAATCCCTCTGCGACATCAATTTATGTGGAACTGTAAGTTCCTCACAATCAATATTTTCATATCCAAGAAACAATATATCTATATCTATTGTCCTCGAATGATAAACCCTGTTTCCATTCAGGTCATACTCCACGGAGGAAGACCTTCCCAGTGAAGCCTCAATATCCTTGCACAAAGCAAGAATCCTCTTCCCGACCTCCTCAGAATCAAATCCCTCAGGAATTTCAATCTCATACAATACGGCTATATTGATGAATCTGTCTTCTGATTCAAATCCCCAAGGTTCTGTTTCATGAAAGGAAGAAACC
Organism: Candidatus Cryptobacteroides sp.; assembly: GCA_051870095.1. Classification (GTDB taxonomy): domain Bacteria; phylum Bacteroidota; class Bacteroidia; order Bacteroidales; family UBA932; genus Cryptobacteroides. The sequence goes on from JBJEBN010000047.1 coordinate 20,824, forward strand.
GACTTGTAATGAACCCCGAGTCCAGTGTCAAGAAGCTCGAGAGCCTTACGCAGATATCCTTTCCTGTCACCAAGATTGGAACCAAGGGACAAATATAGCTCAACCTTCGGCATCAGAATCAGTCTTCGTCAAGCCCTAGCTCCACAAGAGCTTCCTCCGACATCCTGCTCTTGTCCCATGCAGGCTCGAATACAAGCTCTATGGTAGCCGAAACCACTCCCGGGACATCCTCAACGGCCTCTTTCACCTGTTCTACAACATAGTCAGCCATAGGACAGTTAGGGGCAGTGAGAGTCATCTGTATATACACATTGTGGCCTTCATCGACCTTGACTTCATAAATCAGTCCGAGATCATATATATTGACTGAAATCTCAGGGTCATAAACCTGCCTCAAAGCCATTATTATATCGCGTTCAAGACTTGGTATCATTTCCATTCAATCATTAATTAATTCAAATATTTTCGGATGCTGCCTCCTTGATTCTGGCAATCATGGAAACAAGACCGTTTGCACGTGTAGGAGAAAGATTCTCCTTCAATCCTATCTTTTCGACTACGGAAAAATCCGATGAGGCAATCTCAGCAGGAGTCCTCCCCGAATAGATACCTATCAGAAGAGAGATGATTCCCTTTGTAATTATGGCATCACTGTCTGCATTGAATACAAGCCTTCCATTCTCCATCCTGTAGTCGAGCCAGACCCTGGACTGGCATCCCTTTATCAACTTGTCATCTGTCCTGGAAGATTCAGGATAATCCTTGAGATTCTTTCCCAATTCGATGAGATATTCATATTTGTCAAGCCATTCGTCGTACATTGAAAACTCTTCAACGATGGCGTTCTCTGCTTCCTGTAAAGTCATTTCCATAATCATTTCAACATATCAATAGCCTTTCCAAGGCATTTGATGAAATATTCCGCCTCCTGCAAGGTATTGTAAGGAGCGAATGAAACCCTCAACATACCTGATACACCGAACCTGTCCATAAGAGGCTCGGCGCACATCTGTCCTGAACGGGTTGCAATCCCCATCTTGTCAAGGATGAGAGCAAGGTCTTCATGATGCACTCCCTCCACAGAGAAAGAAAACAAAGGAATCTTTTCTTCGTTTGTTCCTCGTGGAACTCCATAGAGTCTTATCCTTCCGTTTGAGAGAAGACTGTCGAGCATATAGTCTCGCACAGAATCGAAATATTTTATTAAATCATTATCATTCAATAAGTTAATAAATTCAAAGGCAGGTTTCAACGTTACTGCTGATGAAAAATTCTGAGTACCGGCCTCGAACTTCATTGGCAGAGGAGCATAAGTGGTTTCCTTGAAACTTACCGTTCCAACCATTTCCCCTCCTCCCATATAAGGAGGCATCTTCTCAAGCCATTTCTTCTTTCCATAAAGGACTCCTGTACCGGTAGCCGCATATAACTTATGACCGGAAAATGCGTAGAAATCACAGTCAATATCCCTTACATCCACCTTGCAATGAACTGCTCCCTGCGCTCCGTCAACAAGCAGAGGAACATTCCTTGAATGACATATACTTGCTATTTCCTTAACAGGATTTACTATACCGAGCACATTGGAAACATGGGTCACGCAGACTATCGCAGTCCTGTCAGTTATCATGGAATCAAGCTCGGATATTTTGAGATGTCCCGAGTCATCCACCGGAAGGACCTTGAGAGATGCACCTTTCCTCAGGCACATCATCTGCCAAGGAACAATGTTGGAATGATGTTCCGCCTCTGTGACGATCACCTCGCTCCCCTCTCTGACAAAAGCCTCTCCAAAACTGAATGCAGCGAGATTTATGGATGCCGTAGTACCGGAAGTGAAAATAATTTCCTCCCTGTGTCCGGCATTTATAAAATCCTTGACTGCGTCCCTTGCAGATTCGTATTCCTGCGTAGCCTCATCGGCAATCTTGTGTACAGCTCTGTGAAGATTTGAATTGTGGTTTATACTTGAATCATTCCACTTTTCAATTACAGAGCGGAGCCTCTGACCTGTTGCAGCATTGTCCAGATACACGAGATCCTTCCCGTAAACCTTTCTTGAAAGTGCGGGAAACATTGAACGTATTTCTTCAACAATTGCCATAAGAGTAAGATTAAATCTTGCAAATTTACTAAACTATTTTCTGTTTTATCCTGATTTTATGATAAATTTGCATTATCACAACCAATTATATAATGATAGACTACATCAAAGGAAAAACAATTGAACTGACTCCCACTGACATGGTGGTAGAATGTCATGGTATAGGATACAGAATACTCATTTCACTTCAATCTTACGAAGGATTCAACGGTAAGGATGATGTAACAGTTTACATACATCATTACCTCAGGGAAGACGAGGAACTCTATTATGGTTTCTGTACCAAAGACGAGAGAGAACTTTTCAGACTTCTTATTGGAGTCTCCGGAATAGGTGCATCCACAGCCAGGATGATGTTGTCATCACTCAATGCCGACAAAATAAGGAATGCCATCATTGCAGAAGACATAAACAGAATAAAAAGCATCAAAGGAATAGGACTCAAGAGTGCCCAAAGACTGATTCTCGAACTAAAGGACAAGGTAGCGAAAGGAGCCGGAGCAGATTCAGCTGCAATCTTCCCTACTGCCAACAATTCTGCCGATGAAGCAGCCACCGCACTCATTATGCTCGGTTTCACAAAAGCCAATGTCAACAAGGCCCTGGCATCCGTCATCAAGGAGAAGCCTGGAGCATCTGTAGAGGAACTGATAAAGCTTTCTCTCAAAAAACTGTAGTATAAAATATTTAAGTTTCGCAAGCAGAAGAACCTTCATGAACTGAATTACTTATAACTTGCGAAATTGTAAAAAACAACAGATAAGGTTCCACATGGAACCTTATCTACCAAAATATACAAGCAGAACCGATATATCAGCCGGAGAAACTCCTGATATCCTTGAAGCCTGCGCGATGGTACGCGGGGAATACCTTTTCAATTTCTGTCTTGATTCTATAGAGAGACTTTCTATTCTGTCGAAATCAAAATCATCCGGTATCTTCAGATTCTCCAGCCTCATTATCTTATCAGCCAACTGACGCTCTCTTTCAATGTATCCCTTATATTTGATGGATATCTCAGAAGAATCCAGAATATCCCTTTTGTAATTCTCAGCAACTTTTCCATCAAGCTCAGAAGCATCGAGAAGATTTACAGGATAGTCAGAATTATTCTTCAATATATATACTGCATCAGTATATGAAATCCCATCAGTTGTTCCATCTTTATAATTAGATTTGACACTTGAATATGATCCATATCCTATCAAATCATAATAATTCTTAGATTCATCCAAAAGAGAGTCCAAAGGAGAAGCAAATATAGAATTTTTATCTATATTAAATTTAGAAAATGTTCCACATGGAACATTTTTAAGCAATTCATCCAACTTTACCTGAGGTCTGGCAATCAGGCTGGATATTCTGGCCTTATGATCAAGAACCGAAGATGACACAGACAAAAGGTAGTCATTGACAGATTCTGGTTTCAAGGATGCATCTTCGAAAAACTGATTCAAAATCCCTATGGAATCATATTTCCTCATCGTATAATCATATCTGAACTTATCTGCAAGTCCTATATGATAAGACAGAGGAGTAAGCCTTGAATCAGCATTGTCCTGCCTCAGGAGAATACGGTACTCTGCTCTTGAAGTAAACATTCTGTATGGCTCATCGACTCCTTTGGTAATAAGATCGTCTATAAGAACTCCAATATATGCCTGGTCCCTCTCTAGTATGAAAGGATCCTTTTCTGAAGCCTTCAGATGTGCATTGATTCCGGCAATCAATCCCTGGGCAGCAGCCTCCTCATATCCGGTCGTACCGTTTATCTGTCCTGCAAAGAACAGATTCTCTATAGTCTTAAGCTCAAGAGTATGCTTCAATTGGGTAGGATCAAAATAATCATATTCCACAGCATAGGCTGGACGATAAACCTTTGCATCCTCAAGTCCTTCTATTGAATGAAGGGCATCCATCTGGACATTGAGAGGAAGGGAAGAAGAGAAACCCTGAAGATAATACTCATTAGTATTTCTTCCTTCAGGTTCGAGGAAGAGCTGATGTTCCTGCTTGTCAGCAAAAGTCCTCAACTTGTCTTCTATGCTCGGACAATACCTTGGACCAATTCCTTTAATCATTCCGGTGAAAAGAGGAGATTCAGAGAATCCGCTTCTCAATATATCATGTACCTTTGGATTTGTATGAACTACAAAACAAGGCATCTGAGGCGTTCCATTCTGTGCCGTAGAAAGAAACGGAAGATATGAGAATTTATCAGGGGTCTCGTCTCCTGTCTGCCTGACAAGATTATCAGTATTGACAGAGGATATATCAATTCGTGGTGGAGTACCTGTCTTCATCCTTGCAGTTGCAATTCCCATTGAAACAAGCTGCGAAGTAAGACCATGAGAAGCCAACTCCCCTATCCTTCCACCCTCGAACATGTTCCTTCCTATGAAAAGGCGACCGTCAAGGAATGTTCCGGCAGTCAGGACAACTGTCTGAGAATTGAAAATTGCACCGGTAGTCGTACAAACTCCCGTAATTTTTGAACCAGAGAAAAGAAAACTGGTTGCCGTATCTTGGTAAAGATCTAATTTACAATTACTTTCGAGGATTTTACGCCAATTCTGAGAGAACAGCATTTTATCACATTGAGCACGGGGACTCCACATAGCCGGTCCTTTGGACCTGTTAAGCATCCTGAACTGAAGAGTAGATGCGTCAGCTACAATTCCCGTATAACCTCCAAGAGCATCTATTTCTCTGACTATCTGACCTTTAGCTATACCACCAACAGCCGGATTACATGACATCTGTGCAAATTTGCCCATATCCATGGATATGAGAAGTACGGAAGAACCCATCCTCGAAGCGGCCATGGCAGCCTCACAACCGGCATGGCCACCGCCGACTACTATTACATCATATTGCTTTTTCATCCTAAACGAGCTCTCTTAAGGAAAGATAATAATTTTCCTTCTTCCTCATTGTTTCTATATCTTTCTCAGTATGGTCATCATAACCTATAAGATGCAGGATACCATGGACCATAACCCTGTTCAATTCGTCGTCGAATTCAGTTCCATATTCAATGGAGTTCTCTCTCACACTGTCAATACTTATGAAAAGGTCTCCGGAAAGACGGTCACCCTCACAATAGTCAAAAGTGATGATGTCAGTGAAATAGTCATGCTGAAGATATTTCTGGTTGACATCCAATATGTAATTGTCTGAACAGAAAATAATGGAAATATCTCCGAGCCTTCTGATTTCACTCTCTGCTACGAGCCTGAGCCACTTGTTATTCCTCGATTTACCCTTGAAAACGAAATCAGTATCTTCAAAATAATAGGAAATCATCTTAAATTAATTTTCTGCAAATCTACAAAATGTATAAAAAGTTTGAAATAAAAATTATTCTTTCTAACTTTACCGGGCAAAAGTGAAAGCAAAAACTATTACAGATATGGAAATCAAAAAGACAGAAAAAGCAAGCTTGGAAAACAAAAAGCTACTGTTTGTTGAGATTGGGCTTGTGGTCGCTTTGGGTATCACTTACGGAGGCTTCGAATGGACGAGCTCAGATACCCAGGTATCAACCCTCGAAGATACGACCAAAGTCATAACCGAAGAGGAAATTATTCCTATTACACAGGAGACCCCTCCACCTCCACCATCAGCTCCAAAGATTCCTATCCTTTCAGACCAGATCGATATCGTCGACGATGAAATCAAGGTTGATGACGATATGTTCATGAACCTCGAGGACGATGCAAACTCAGGAGTAGAAATCATGGACTATGTCGAGGTTGAGGAAGAGGCTGTCGAGGAAGAGGCTATCCCATTCCAGTTGGTAGAGGAAAAGCCATCATTCCAGGGCGGCGATGCAAACCAGTTCTCTAAGTGGGTGAACTCAAGGCTTGTATATCCTGAAATCGCAAAGGAAAATGGTGTTCAGGGTCGTGTTACACTCCAGTTTACTGTAGAGAAAGACGGTTCAGTCACAAAGGTAAAGGTTCTCCGTGGTGTTGACCCTTCACTCGACAAAGAGGCTGTCAGGGTTGTTTCCATGTCTCCAAAATGGAAACCTGGTAAGCAGAGAGACCGTGCAGTTCCAGTTACCTACACATTCCCTGTTATTTTCCAGTTGAGATAATCAGATTCAACATAAAAAATGAAAGGCCGACCATTTTTGATCGGTCTTTTTTTTCGAAGAAATATGGCTAAGAAAGAAGAAAAATATCAGGAAAAAGCGGTATTTGTCGGGGTTATAAAGCAGGGAGACGATGAGAGACAGGTAATGGAATACCTTGACGAACTGGAATTCCTTGCAGAGACTGCCGGGGCTATAGGACAAAAGAAATTCATACAGAAGGTAGACAAGCCTGACAACAAAACCTATATCAGAAGCGGAAAGCTCGAGGAAATTAAAGCATATATCGAGGAAAATGAGATCGATGTAGTTATATTCGATGACGAACTCTCCCCTACCCAGCTAAGAAACATAGAAAGGGAACTGAACATAAGGATACTGGACAGGACAAATCTCATCCTCGACATTTTCGCACAGAGGGCAAAGACAGCATATGCTAAGATGCAGGTGGAACTTGCTCAGTACCAATATCTTTTGCCACGATTAACAAGAATGTGGACTCACCTGGAAAGACAGAAGGGAGGTATCGGAATGAGAGGACCGGGAGAGACACAGATAGAGACAGACCGAAGGATAATACAGGACAAGATTTCCAAACTTAAGGAACAGCTGAAGAAAGTTGACAAGCAGATGGCATCACAGAGAGGAAACCGTGGGTCACTTGTAAGAATATCACTCGTAGGGTACACGAACGTAGGTAAAAGTACTCTCATGAATCTTCTTGCAAAAAGCGACGTATTTGCTGAGAACAAACTGTTTGCAACTCTTGATACGACGGTAAGGAAAGTGGTCATTGAGAACGTACCGTTCCTGCTCAGCGATACAGTAGGTTTCATAAGAAAGCTCCCTACCCAGCTTGTAGAGGCATTCAAGAGCACTCTGGATGAGGTAAGGGAAGCAGACATCCTGATGCATGTAGTGGATATTTCCCATCCTAACTTTGAGGAACACATCAAGGTTGTCGAAGAGACACTGAAGGATATAAAGGCTATAAACAAGCCTATTTTCGTTGTTTTCAACAAGATTGATGCATACAGATATGAAGAATACGATGAGTTCTCATTGACTCCGAAAAGGCCGGAAAACTATACTCTTGAAGAGTTTAAGAACAGCTGGATTGCAAAGGAGAACACACCTTGCATATTCATATCTGCAAAGAACAAAACAGGAATAGACAAACTGAGAGGAGACCTTTACAAGATGGTGGCGGAAATCCACGCCGGGAGATATCCTTTTGACAACTTCCTGTGGTAGATTTCTCCACTTCGGTGCTTCGCACCTCCGGTCGAAATGACATAACTCAAGTTTCGCAAGTGATAATTAATTCAGGAGCTGAAGGTTGAGCAGCTTGCGAAACTTAAATGACATAATAAAAAAGTAGCGGGTGAAACAATCATCCGCTACTTTTTTATATAGGAAAATTATTAGTCCTGGAACTTGGCGCAAAGATATTCGCGGTTCAGACGGGCGATATGTGATACGGTAATGTGCTTAGGGCACTCCATTTCACAAGCTCTGGTGTTGGTGCAGGCACCGAAACCGAGTTCGTCCATCTTTGCAACCATGGCCTTAGCCCTCTTTGCTCCCTCAACCTTACCCTGAGGAAGAAGTGCAAGCGAGCTTACGCGAGCTGCAACGAAAAGCATTGCAGAACCATTCTTGCAGGTAGCCACACAAGCACCGCAACCAATGCAGGCAGCACCGTCCATGCTCTCCTCGGCTTTCTCATGAGAAATCGGAATAGCATTTCCATCAGGAACTCCACCTGTACCTACAGAGATGAATCCACCAGCCTGAAGAATCTTGTCAAATGCCTGACGGTCAACGACAAGGTCCTTGATTACCGGGAATCCCTTGCTTCTCCAAGGCTCGATAGTGATTGTGTCTCCATCTTTGAACTTGCGCATGTGGAGCTGGCAGGTAGTGACCTCATCGTCTGGTCCATGTGCCCTTCCGTTGATATAGAGTGAGCAGGCTCCGCAGATACCCTCACGGCAATCGTGGTCAAATGATACAGGACCGCTGCTCTTGCAACCTTTCTCGACTGCAACAGGATCTGCACCCTCTGCTATCAACTGCTCATTGAGAATATCAAGCATCTCGAGGAAAGAACTGTCCGGAGAAATATTCTTGACCTGATAGGTCTCAAAATGTCCTTTTGACTTAGCGTTTTTCTGACGCCAAACTTTCAATGTCAAATCCATGTCAATTAGTCTTTATAGTTTCGTGTAGCAATCTTTATGTTCTCGTACACAAGAGGTTCCTTGTGAAGTTCAGGCTCTTCGCCATCTCCCTTGTACTCCCATGCAGCGACATACATATAGTTCTTGTCATCCCTCTTGGTCTCACCGTCCTCGGTCTGCATTTCTTCACGGAAATGTCCGCCGCATGACTCGTTCCTGTTGAGAGCGTCACGGGCCATCAGTTCACCTATTTCAAAGAAATCAGCAAGACGGAGTGCCTTCTCAAGCTCCTGGTTGAACTCACCGTTTTCACCGGCAACATATACATTCTTCCAGAAATCTGCCTTGAGGTCCTGAATCAGCTTGATGGCTTTCTTCAGGCCGGCCTCGTTACGAGCCATTCCGACATACTCCCACATGATGTGTCCGAGTTCCTTGTGGAATGAATCAACCGAACGTTTGCCCTTGATGGAGAAAAGTCTGTCAATCTTTGCCCTTACAGCCTTCTCAGCCTCTGCGAACTCAGGTGCATTAGTGTCTGTCTTAGGCTCCTTGAACTTGGATGCAAGATAGTCTCCGATTGTATAAGGAAGAATGAAATAACCGTCTGCAAGACCCTGCATCAAAGCAGATGCACCGAGGCGGTTTCCACCATGGTCTGAGAAGTTGGCCTCACCTATAGCATAAAGACCAGGAATTGTAGTCATGAGGTTGTAGTCAACCCAGATACCTCCCATTGTATAGTGGATAGCCGGATATATCATCATAGGCTCCTTGTATGGGTTGGTGTCGGTAATCTTCTCATACATCTGGAAGAGGTTGCCATAGCGCTCGCGGATCTTGTCTTCACCGAGCCTGTCGATTGCAGTCTTGAAATCAAGGAATACTGCAAGACCTGTCTCGTTTACTCCGAAGCCTGCGTCGCAACGCTCCTTTGCAGCACGGGAAGCAACATCACGAGGTACGAGGTTTCCGAATGCCGGATAACGGCGCTCGAGATAGTAGTCGCGGTCTTCCTCGGCAATCTGCGAAGGCTTGATCTGATGTTTGCGGAGTTTCTCTACATCTTCCTTCTTCTTAGGAACCCAGATTCGTCCGTCGTTTCTCAAAGACTCGGACATGAGGGTGAGCTTAGACTGCTGCTCGCCATGTACAGGAATACATGTAGGGTGGATCTGTGCGAAGCAAGGGTTTGCGAAGAAAGCACCCTTCTTGTAGCACTGCCATGCAGCAGAACCGTTGCTGTTCATTGCATTGGTTGAAAGGAAGTAGGTGTTGCCGTAGCCGCCTGAAGCGATTACGACTGCATGTGCGCCGAATCTTTCGATTTCTCCTGTCACAAGGTTCCTTGCGATGATACCTTTAGCCTCACCGTTGATGAGGACAAGGTCAAGCATCTCGTGACGAGGATATGACTTGACTGTACCTGCAGCAATCTGGCGGTTAAGGGCTGCATAAGCTCCGAGAAGAAGCTGCTGACCGGTTTGACCGCGGGCATAGAAAGTTCGGCTTACCTGAGCACCACCGAATGAACGGTTTGCGAGAAGTCCGCCGTACTCCCTTGCGAAAGGTACGCCCTGTGCTACACACTGGTCGATGATGTTGTTGCTGACTTCCGCAAGCCTGTAGACATTGGCTTCGCGTGAACGGTAGTCACCGCCTTTGATGGTATCATAGAAAAGACGATAGACAGAGTCATTGTCGTTCTGGTAGTTCTTTGCAGCATTGATACCTCCCTGAGCCGCAATGGAGTGGGCACGACGAGGTGAATCGCTGATGCAGAATACCTTGACATTGTAACCAAGTTCTCCGAGAGAAGCAGCTGCAGACGCTCCTCCGAGTCCGGTTCCTATGACAATGACTTCGAGTTTCCTTTTGTTGCCAGGACTGACAACGCGGATCTGAGATTTATGCTTTGTCCATTTCTCAGACAAAGGTCCCTCAGGAATCTTAGAAATAAGTTTTTCGGCCATTTTATAGTGTTGATTGAAATTTCGGCACAATTTTACGGATTTTTAGGCAAACGAACAAACTTTAGAGGCTTTGCCACTGCAAAAAACTAAAACAATGAACTTTCATCATCCAGACCCGGTGAAATGCCGAGATGCCTGTATGCAAGTTCTGTCACTTCCCTGCCCCTCGGAGTCCTCACTATGAACCCTTCCTTGATAAGGAACGGCTCATAGACTTCCTCGAGAGTACCCTGGTCCTCGCCGACTGCCGTAGCGATGGTGTTGGCTCCAACAGGACCTCCCTTGAACTTGGTTATGATAGTCCGCAGAATCTTGTTGTCTATTGCATCCAGTCCCCTCTTGTCTATGTTGAGTGCATCAAGTGCGTATCTTGCAATGGAAAGGTCTATCCGTCCGTCACCCATGACCTGGGCGAAATCCCTCACCCTTCTCAGAAGTGAGTTCGCGATTCGAGGTGTTCCGCGGCTCCTTAGGGCTATTTCCATCGCTGCATCCTTGTCAATGCCTATCTTCAATATTGATGCACTTCTCTTTACTATATGTACAAGTGTCTCCGTATCATAATATTCCATTGCGCAGGTGATGCCGAAGCGTGCCCTGAGAGGAGAAGTCAGAAGACCGCTGCGAGTTGTGGCTCCAACCAGAGTGAAAGGATTCAATGAAATCCTCACTGACCTTGCACCTGGGCCCTTGTCTATCATTATATCTATAACGAAATCCTCCATTGCTGAATAAAGGTACTCCTCCACCACCGGAGAAAGTCTGTGTATTTCATCAATGAAAAGGACATCACCCTCGTCAAGCGAGGTGAGCAGACCTGCCAGGTCTCCCGGCTTGTCCAGTACGGGACCTGAAGTAACCTTCATGTTCACTCCCAGCTCATTGGCTATGATATGCGCAAGGGTTGTCTTTCCAAGACCTGGAGGCCCATGGAAAAGCACATGGTCAAGAGCCTCCCCTCTCATCTTGGCCGCTGCCACGAAGATTTTGAGGTTGGCTATTATTTTGTCCTGTCCGGAGAAATCTTGAAGGTCCTGCGGCCTTATAATTCCGTCCAATTCCTTATCTTTGCCCTCGCTTGCCTTGCGGGGATCGAAGTCGCTGCTGCCCATCATTCAAAATAATTATATACAAATATAGTTTATATTTTGAAATTTATTGATGATTATTATTGTGTGGATATGTTGAAAACGCACTTTGTTCCTTGATTGTCAATATATTGTAGTATTAATAACTGTTGATAAGCCTGATTTGAACTCTTTGGAAAAATGTTGAAGATAAATTTTGAATTGGATTTTCAATCACGGTATATACGGATTAATGATAAAATCCAATTTTGTTTTCAATAACTGTCAACCGGGTTTTTAACCGGTTTTCAACAGAAAATTGTGAAAAATGTTGATAAGTTCGAAATCTGTCGGAGAACTTGCCGCCAGACTTGAAAAACATGATGAAGTATTCTGCAGCGGTCTGTTCCTGTCTGCAAGATGGTTCGTAGTATCCCAGCTGGACCATGATGGCATCCAGCTGATGGTCCTTCCTGACAGGGATGCTGCAGAGTATTGTGCTGCAGACCTTTACAATCTTGTAGAAGGTGACAGGGTATTCTTCCTTCCTGATTCCGGAAAGAATCTTGAAAGGAGCAACTACAAGTCTTCTCTCGGGGTCCAGAGGACATCGGCCATTGGAAAGATACTGGAATGTTCTTCAGAAGGTATCATAGCGGTCACATATCCTGATGCACTGGAAGAACTGATACCGGACACAGGGAAAATCAAGGAGTCCCTGATGAAACTTGATGTCGGTGACGAGGTAAGCCATGATGAAATATCGGCATCATTGTCCGACCATGGATTCGAGAGGGTTGATTTCGTGTCTGAACCGGGGCAGTTCGCTGTAAGGGGAGCAATCATTGACATATTTTCATATTCATGGAGCGATCCTTTCAGGATATCGTTCTTCGGAGATGAGATTGATTCAATCAACATATTCGACTGCAACACCCAGTTGTCCAAGGAGAAGGTCACGACTGCCGAAATATATCCGGACATAGTGGCTTCTGACGATGACCCTTCCGTATCCCTTTTGGACATATTTCCTGACACTACTCTTTGCTGGCTCGATTCGTCCGACATGTACAAGGAAAAGGATTTCTTTGCTTTGCTCGGAAGGTTCAAAAGAATATATACCGATGTACCTCTTTCACGCCAGAATGAAGATTCAATAAAATTCAACATATCCCCTCAGCCTGTATTCAACAAGAATTTCGAACTTCTTACCGAAGACATAAGGAAGAGACTTGAGGAAGGTTACAGGGTCAGGATATACGGAGAGAAGAAATCACAGCTTGAAAGGCTCAGGTCCATCCTTGGCCAGAACGGAGGAATAATGCCTGAATTCGTTCCGGAATGCAATATCCACAACGGATTCATTGACCATGAGGACAAGGTATGCTGCTATAGCGACCATGAAATATTCGACCGTTTCCACAGAGTGACCATAAGGAGGACGGTGGAGAAGAGCGAACAGCTGACCATCAATGACCTTACTTCCTTTGCCATAGGTGATTATGTTGTTCATATAGACTATGGAGTTGGAATATTCGGCGGTCTTGTCAGAATGAAGGACGACAAGGGAAGGATGCATGAGGTTGTGAAGCTTGTATATAAGGACAACGACACCGTTTTCATTTCAGTACATTCTCTCCACAAGATTTCCCGTTATAAATCCAAGGATGCGGAACCTCCGAAGATATACAAACTCGGATCCAAGGCATGGCAGAACCTGAAGTTGAGCACAAAATCCAAGGTAAAGGACATAGCCAAGGACCTCATACAGCTTTATGCCAAGAGGAAGAGCCAGTCGGGATTCTCCTTCTCCGCCGATACATATCTCCAGCAGGAACTCGAATCTTCATTCATGTACGAGGATACTCCGGACCAGGAGAAGGCAGTGCAGGCCGTCAAGAGGGACATGGAGGACAGTTGCCCTATGGACAGGCTTGTTTGCGGTGACGTGGGATTCGGAAAGACGGAAGTTGCCATAAGGGCTGCATTCAAGGCTGTGACCGACAGCAAGCAGGTTGCCGTGCTCGTTCCTACTACCATCCTTGCCCTTCAGCATTACAACACTTTCAAAAGCCGTCTGAAGGATTTTCCGTGCAACGTAGATTTCGTGAGTAGGCTCCGTACGGCCAAGGAGATTTCGGATATTCAGAAAAAGATGAAGAGCGGAGCTCTCGATATAATAATAGGTACTCACAAGCTTATAGGAAAAGGATTCGAATTCAAGGATCTCGGACTCCTTATAATAGATGAGGAACAGAAATTCGGAGTTGGAGCCAAGGAGAAGATAAGACAGATGAAGGCATCGGTGGATACTCTTACCCTTACAGCGACTCCTATACCTCGTACCCTCCAGTTCTCCCTTCTCGGAGCGAGGGATCTTTCCATCATCAGCACTCCCCCGCCCAACAGGATTCCTGTCCAGACCGAAATCATGCTTTTCGACCACGACGAAATCAGGAAAATCATCGATTACGAACTCAACCGCGGCGGCCAGATATTCTTCGTTCACAACCGTGTGGAGGAACTTCAGTCCATCCATGACATACTCCACAGGCTCGTACCTGACATGAAAATCTGTGTCGCACACGGACAGATGGAGCCTAAAGTTCTGGAAAACAAGATTCTGGATTTCATGGCCGGAGACTATGACATGCTTCTGTGCACCACCATCATAGAGAACGGACTTGACATTCCGAATGCAAACACCATAATAATAAACCAGGCACAGAATATAGGACTGAGTGACCTTCACCAGCTCAGAGGAAGAGTCGGAAGGTCCAACAGAAGGTCTTTCTGCTATCTGATAGTACCTCCTTTGGTGTCCATTACCGAAGATGCAAGGAGAAGGCTCAAGGCGATAGAATCGTTCTCGGATCTTGGAAGCGGTTTCAACATTGCCATGCAGGACCTCGACATAAGGGGTGCCGGAAATCTTCTGGGTGCCGAGCAGAGTGGATTCATCACTGACATGGGATTTGAGACCTATCAGAAAATCCTTGCGGAAGCCATGGAGGAGCTTGGAGTGGAGGCTGGAATCACAACGAGGACTCAGGACGAAAAATATGTTCCCGACTGCACCATAGACACTGACCAGCTTGCCCTTATTCCTGATTCATACATAGATATGACGGCTGAGAAGATAAGGATATACAAGGAACTCGATTCACTTTCTTCTGACAAGGAGATGGATTCCATGAAGAAAAGACTTTCCGACCGTTTCGGTCCGATGCCTGATGAGGTATTGAGGCTGTTTGATATAGTCAGGGTAAGAAGACTCGGACAACAGCTTGGTTTCGAGAAGATTATAATCAAGAATGGTGTCATGATATCGTTCTTTGTGTCAAATCCGCTTTTACAGTATTACCGAAGCAGGCGTTTTTCTGACATATTGGAAAATGTAAGCAAGTATCCAACACTCTTTGAACTGAAGCAGAACGACAACAAGCTCCGTATTTTCTCAAGAAATGTGGATTCAATTGACAAGGCTTTCTCGATTTTGAAAAAATTACAATAATTATTACTTTTGTGGGCTTCAAACAGATAAGAAAGTGGCAAACCTTATCATAGACATCGGAAACACTGCCTTGAAGGCGGCTTGGGCGGACGGTATCACCCTCGGCAAGACTTTCAGATACCAGGGTGAAAGGATGATGGATTTCATTCTTTCGATGACAGAAAGAAACAAGCCGGAGACCATGGTCCTGAGCAGCGTGAGGCATTTTTCTTCACAGAACATAGAAAGGCTCGCCGGTGAATGTGAGAAGCTTGTTGTCGTGGATTCCGAAGTTCTCGGAAAATATGGTATTCCGGAATATCTTTCAGCAGACAGGGCTGCTTCCATAGTGGCTTCAAGGTATCTGTTCAAGGGGCACGGATGTTCAATCTTTGATTTCGGAACTACCCTTTCCATTGATTTCATAGATGAAGAAGGAAAGTTCGAAGGTGGAATGATATCACCCGGATGCCGTACGAGATTCAAGTCATTGAACAGATATTCCAGAAATCTTCCCCTGGTTGACACGCCTTCTGAAATAAGTGAAAGAGGATTGTCAGTGCAGGAGTCTGTGTCATCGGGAGTTGTTACAGGCATAATGTTTGAAATAGACGGCTACATTTGTCGCTATCCCGACAATATCACTGTTTTTACGGGCGGTGATGCGATTTATTTTGCAAAACGGATGAAAAACTCCATCTTTGTAGTTTGTAATCTCGTGCTTATGGGGTTGGCTTTGATAGCCTTGGATATGAACTGATATGACGATAAGGACAACAAAAATAATTCTTTTGACGGTTTTTGCGACCATCTGTGCCTGTGCCTATGCCCAGGACGGCACGTTTGGCGCATATTCTCCATATTCCATATACGGTATAGGAGACATATCAAAGGAGGGTACCGCTTTCAACAAGAGCATGGGAGGTACTGGAATAGCAATGAGGAACAGAAGGTTCATCAATTACATGAACCCAGCCGCCGTAACGGCGAGGGATACTCTTGCTTTCATGGCTGATTTCGGACTTTCTGAGAAGAACACGATATACAGGCAGGGAGACATAAGGTCAGGAAACAACACTTTCAACGTTTATGATTTCATTCTGAGCTTCCCTATATGGCGTTCATCTGCATTCATGGTCGGAATCACTCCTTACAGTGATGTGGGCTACAATTTCTCATCCATAGAGGATGACCAGTCCATCATAGGAAACACAGGAAACATTTCATACGATTCGAGCGGAAAGGGAAGTGTCTATCAGGTGTTCCTTGGTGCAGGAGTTACATTCTGGAAGAGGCTCTCAGTCGGTGCGGAGCTTATATATTATTTCGGAAACGTAGACAAAATCACCACCATGGATTATGCAAACAGCTCATACAGGTCGGTGAATAGCGGAAGCGACCTCACCATAAGGGGAGTGACAGGAAAGTTCGGTCTTCAGTATGAGCAGAAGCTCGGAGGAAATGTCTCGATGATATTGGGAGCTACGTACAAGATGGGTACGAACATGAAGGGATATTCCACTACGTACAGGTATGCTACCCAGTCAAGTGTCACTGACACATTGAAATACAATGTAGATACCCTTTCCCGTTCAGGAGTCAGGTTCGGTGATGAACTTGGAGTAGGAATATCGTTGAAGGGCGGAGAACAGTGGACAGTTGAGTTCGACTACATCAGATCCGACTGGAGGAAATCAGGGATGGAGACAGCTCCCGGATTCTCCTCGATAAGTGACGGAGCAGTGTTCACATCCACCGTATCACATTCATTCAGAGCAGGATTTGAGATAGTTCCGAACAGAAATGACATCAGGTACTATTTCAGGAGATGTGCATATCGTGCCGGACTCTATTATGACAAGGCTTATTACAAACTTGATGGAAACAATGTTAATTCCATGGGTCTTACCTTGGGTATAACGCTTCCGGTTTTCAGATGGTACAATGGAATTTCACTTGGAATAGATGTAGGGCAGAGGGCGAGCACGAGGAACAACATGATAAGGGAAAGATATGTTATGTTCAATGTCGGTTTCAACATACATGACATATGGTTCCAGAAACCGAGGTATAATTAGCAGAAATCAATAAAAGAAAGAATCAATACCATGAAAAAAGTTGTTTTGTCTCTTATTGCTGTTACCATTGCATTGATGGGCAGCCTGAATGTTTCCGCACAGGGAAAATTCGGTCCGGACAGTACTGAGTGTATCAAGTATCTGTCCTATTACACCGAGTATTACAAACAGAAAAATTATGATTCAGCTATTCCAAACTGGAGGAAGGCATACAAATATTGTCCTCCTACGGCAAGGTATTCCCTTCTTTCTGACGGTACTACTCTCCTTAGGTATCTCATAAACAAGGAGAAGAATGCTGAATACAAGTCACAGCTCATAGATTCCCTCATGACTGTTTACGACCAGAGGGTTGAGTTCTGGCCTAAATATGCCACAAGTTCATTGAACAACAAGGCTCTCGACATGTACAACTTCATGAAAAATGATTCCGAGACCCTTTTCAAAGGTCTCACGGAAATCATTGCAAAGACGAAGTCTGCTACAAAGCCTAACATCTTCCTGTTCAACATGGACACTGCATGCGAGCTCTACAAGAACGGCAAGCTTGATCCTGAGACTGTGATCAATACATACGAATCATCAATCGAGTATCTCGGTGCTGCAACTCCTAAGAATGATACTGAGTCAAAGCTCATTGCAAAGACTGTAGAGGATATAGAGAGCCTCTTCATCCAGAGCAAGGTGGCAAGCTGCGACAACCTCATAGCGCTTTTCGGACCAAGGGTGGCTGCAGAGCCTGAGAACGTCGACCTCGCAAAGAATGTCGTAAGGATGATGAGCATCACTGAAGGATGTACTGACAACGATATCTTCCTCAATGCAGTTAACAAAATGTATGAGGTTGAGCCTTCACACAATTCAGCATACTTCCTCTACAGGCTTTATTCTTCAAGAGGAGATATGGACAATGCAGTCAAGTTCATCCAGCAGGCTATCGACTATGAGGAGTCCGACGACAAGACTGATGCAGATTACTATTTCCAGCTTGCTGCATACTGCTTCAAGAACGGCAATCCTTCAAAGGCTTTCGATTCTGCCCTCAAGGCAGCGGAACTTGATTCTGAGATAGCAGGAAAGGCTTACATGCTCGCAGGTACCATCTGGGGATCACAGTCATGCCAGGGCGACGAAATCACCCGCAGGGCACCTTACTGGGTTGCAGTTGATTATATGACCAAGGCTAAGAATGCCGATCCTTCACTTGCCGAGGATGCTGATAACTATATCCGTCAGTACAGGTCATACTTCCCTCAGACAGCTGAGGCATTCATGTACGACATCACCGACGGACAGTCTTATACAGTATCTTGCGCCGGTATGAGGGCTGTCACTGTCGTTAGGACACAGAAATAGTATTCTTTGGAAAGAATTCTAAATATGATAAGGATGATTGCAACCGCCGCGGCGGTTGCTTTCATCGTTTATTCATGCAAGGGAAAACTTGCAGAGGCGGACAGTCTTGTTCTGGAGGAAACACCTGTGCAGACCGTTGACAATATGTTTGTTGTACATACGGAAAACGGCCTTATCCAGATGAGAATGGAGGCTGACCTGATGGAAAGATATGAGAATGACACGCTTTCTTACGAATTGTTTCCAAAAGGTTTCGCTGTATATGGATATACAGACAATGAACTTCTCGAGACTGAAATCGTTTCCGACAATGCAAGACATCTGAAATTCAAGGACGGAAGAGAGAAGTGGGAGGCGTACGGAAATGTAGTAGTGAAGAATCTCATCAAGCAGGAAGTCATGGAGACTGACACCCTTTACTGGGACCAGCAGAATGAGAAAATATATACCGACTGCTATGTCAGGATGTACTCTCCTGACGGTTTCATGCAGGGTTATGGAATGGAATCAGACCAGCGTGCAAGGAACTCGATATTGAGGAAACCGTTCAACAGTTATGGCATTATTGTACAGGATAGTACCCAGGTTTTGACCGATTCTGTCAATTTTATAGGACCTTTGCAAAAAAAATAGCAGTGTATTGGCAGAAAATTGCTATATTCGCACCCCAAAATGTTTATTTGACAAACTGATAATAATCTAAAATTAAAATAAAATGGCAGTTCTTGAAACAATCCGTGTCAAACTCGGAATTCTGATAACGGTGCTTATTGCAGTGGCACTGTTGTCATTCATTATCGATCCGAACACGCTTCAGTCTGTATCTTCTTCCATGTCATCGAAATACGATGTAGGAAACATTGACGGTAAGGCTATATCATACAATGATTTCCAGGCAGATGTGGAGAAGTTCACGACAATCAATGAAATCGTTACCGGTTCAACACTTCACAATGAGCAGCAGCAGATTTCCGTAAGGAATGCAGCCTGGCAGGCTCTTGTTGACAAGTATCTCTTCGTGAAGAACGCAGAGGCAGCAGGCATCCATGTAGGAGATGAAGAGATGGTGAAAATCCTTTCAGGTGAAATTGATTCCCCTGTATTCACCCAGAACCCTGTCTTCTATGATGAAAACGGAAGATTTTCAAAGGAAAGGGTGCTTGATTTCGTGAATTATGTACACTCCGACCAGACAGGAAGGCTCAAAGTTTACTGGGATTATCTCCAGTCAGCAGCCCAGACACAGCAGTATTACGCAAAGTATTACTCTCTCTTCACCCAGAGCAACATAGTCAATCCTTTGATGCTCACTGAGAAGATTGCTGAGAACAACAATACTTTCGATATCGAGTTCGTAATGCTTCCTTACGGATATGCAAAGGACAGCACAATCGTAGTGTCTGACAAGGAAATCAAGGACTACTACAAGTCACATAAGAAATTCTACAAGCAGACTGCCAGCAGGGACATCGAATATGTCGTGTTCGAGGTTGTTCCTTCTGCAGAGGATATTGCAGCTGCAAACCAGGCTCTCATAGACGTATATGACGAGTTTGCTTCTGCAGAGAACATGAAGAGCTTCCTTCTTGCCAACTCTGACAGGCAGTATGACGACCGCTGGTACAAGGCAGGAGAGCTCAGGACCGTTTCAAAGGATGTGAATGATTTCGCATTCAGCGGTGCAAAAGGCGTTTCTGAAGTAATTGCTGACAAGGATGTGTTCTATGCCGTCAGAGTTATGGAGACTGCCATGGTTCCTGATTCAGTGTTCGTAAGGCACATTCTTCTCCAGGGTGAAGATACTGACAAGGCTGACAGCCTCATGGGTATCCTCAAATCAAGGAAGTCATCTTTCGCTGCCCTCGCAGCACAGTATTCAGCAGATACGAACCAGAATGCCGAGGAGAGGGGAGACATTGGCTGGATGACACAGAACTATATGATTCCTGGATTCGAGTCAGTGCTTACTGCCAAGGTCAACGAGCCTTTCATTCTCAATACACAGTATGGAAGACATATAGTTGAGATTACCAAAAGGACAGCTCCTATTGAGAAGAAGAAGGTGGCAGTTCTTGAGAAAGGCGCTGTAGCCGGCAGGGAGACCATCAACGGATACTATGCTCAGGCAAACAACCTCGCAATCAAGTCAGCAGGCAAATACGAGAACTTCAAGAAAGCAGTTGAGGAGGAGGGTCTCTATGCACATCCTGTCAACAAGCTTCAGGAAGGAGCTGACAGAATCGGTTCAATCGACAATGCCAAGGAAGTTTCAAGATGGGCATTTGAGGCAAAGGTCGGAAAGGTATCCAACATCATCACTGTGAACAACAATTACTTTGTCATAGCTGCCCTCAAGGGCATCCACAAAGAGGGATATGCAGATATCAAGGAAGTTTCTTCAAGCATAAGCAACATTCTCTACAGCCAGAAGGCAGGAGAGAAGAAAGCAGCTGAAGTGGCAGGCAAGATTGCAGGTCTTTCAGACATGCAGGCAGTTGCAGACGCTCTCGGTACCACTGTGAGCACCAAGGAAGGTGTTGCATTCTCTTCACTCACTTCACAGGGACTTGACCCTAAATTCATAGGTGCGGCTTCAGTGGCAGAGGATGGAAAGATTTGCGGTCCTGTTGCAGGAAACATCGGAGTATATGTATATAAGGTTACCGGCCGTGATACAGGTGCTTTCTTTACTGAGGATGATGCAAAGGCTCGTGAGTCCCAGATGACCCAGTACTCAACACAGATGCTCATTCCTGTCATGATGGATGATGCAGATGTTGTTGACAACCGTGCACGCTTCTTCTAACAGATAGTGATTGACAAACAAAAATGGTGGTCTCACAAGGCCACCATTTTTGTTTTCCAGAATAGTTCAGAATTTTTCTTAAAGCATTCTCAGTCAGTGTACGGTTCCCCGTCAAAGTCTACTTTGTCCAGATATCCGTGCTTGAACATGCAGTGCCTGTAAATCCACACTTTCCTCTCTTCATCAAGGGTGTTCCACAATGCTGTACAATGCGGATAAGAGGAATCACCTTTGATTTCAGGATTCTTTGCGAGTACCTTGGCTGCGATTCTTTCCTTTTCAGTGACTCTCAGTCCTGACCACCATTTGTCCAGATCCATAATACTATATTCTTTAAAGATTGATAGCTATACATTGAACAGGAAGTGCATTATGTCACCGTCCTGCACTACATAGTCCTTACCCTCTATTCCGAGCTTTCCTGCTGCCCTGCAGGCAGCTTCTGACTTCAGCTCGATGAAGTCTTCATATTTGATTACTTCGGCCCTTATGAAGCCTTTTTCGAAGTCTGTATGAATCACTCCGGCTGCTCTTGGAGCCTTGTCACCCTTGTTGATTGTCCATGCACGGCATTCGTCTGACCCGGCGGTGAAGAATGTCCTCAGGTTCAGAAGAGAATATGCGCTCTGAATCAGCCTTACTACACCTGATTCCTCAAGTCCCATCTCTTCAAGGAACATCTGCCTTTCCTCGTAGCTTTCAAGTTCAGCTATATCGGACTCAATTTTGGCTGCGATTACAAGTATTTCAGCGTTTTCTTCCTTTACCGCCTCACGCACCCTCTCTACATATTCGTTACCGCTCCTGGCCGAAGCTTCATCCACGTTGCAGACATACATCACAGGCTTGTCT
Source organism: Candidatus Cryptobacteroides sp. (assembly GCA_051870095.1). Taxonomy (GTDB): domain Bacteria; phylum Bacteroidota; class Bacteroidia; order Bacteroidales; family UBA932; genus Cryptobacteroides. The sequence goes on from JBJEBN010000047.1 coordinate 42,835, forward strand.
GTCAGGAGGAAAAGCTCCCTTGCAAGCTGCTTGTCCTCCGGATTGTCGAAAGTTACCGTGCGGCAGGATTTTCCCTGCTCGAGTGCGGCCTTGTATCTCAGAAGTATCTCGCAGAGCTTTTTAGCATTCTTGTCTCCTCCTGTCTGAGCCTGTTTCTGCACCTTTGCAAGCCTGTTTTCTACCGTTTCAAGGTCTTTTAGCTGAAGTTCCATGTCAATTACTTCTTTGTCTCTGACAGGGTCTATGCTTCCGTCAACATGGACGATGTTGGGATCGTCGAAACATCTCAGCACATGGAGAATTGCATCGGTTTCCCTGATGTTTGCAAGAAACTGGTTTCCGAGTCCTTCTCCCTTGCTTGCTCCTTTCACAAGACCGGCTATATCGACTATTTCAACCGTTGCCGGTACAACCCTCTTGGGATTGCACAGCTTTTCAAGCACTTCGAGTCTTTTGTCCGGGACAATCGTGGAACCTATGTTTGGTTCTATTGTGCAGAAAGGGAAGTTTGCACTCTGTGCTTTCCCTGAACTGACGCAGTTGAACAATGTCGATTTGCCGACATTGGGAAGTCCCACTATACCGCATTTGAGTGACATAATTTTCTGTTTTAGATTATTCGTATTACAAGGAATGCAAAGTTACTCCAACTTTTTCTTTTTCTTTAATTAATTTCTGTTTTTATATGAAAGTTTTGCTGTTTTTGATATCCGTTGTCTGAATAATCCATCAAATTTGCCATAGGTCTCCTGATTTTCAGGTGACGGTCAGAAAATTATGGAATATGGTGATAATGATTGCAATATTATTAATGTTCCACCCTGTGGTGGATATTGAGACTCATCCGGATGACAGTCTTCTGGTCATGTTCTGGAACATGGAGAATTTCTTTGACTGGAAGGATTCCGGTAATGGAAGGTCAGATGCAGAGTTTTCTTCGTCAGGAATGAGGAGATGGACTTACAGGAGGTTTTGCCAGAAATGCAATTCTGCTTCCAAGGCTCTTTTCTGGATTGGTGGGAGGATGGGAAGGATGCCTGATGTCATAGGTCTTTGCGAGATAGAGAACAGGGGAGTGCTGTACAGATTGCTGGACGATACTCTGTTGAGGAAATATGACTATAGAATCGTTCATTATGATTCCGGAGACAGGCGTGGGATAGACGTTGCCCTTATGTACAGGGATTCTTCTTTCATGTTTGTGTCTTCCCACAGGAAAGTACCTGAATATGAGGGAAAAAGGATGGCTACAAGGGATATTCTTCAGGTTTGTCTACAAAGAAGGACGGATGGAAAACTGATTCATTTCATTGTCAACCATCATCCTTCCAAATTCGGCGGGAGCAAGGAGTCGGATGGTAGAAGAATGGCTGCAATGGAAGCTTTGAAATCGGTATGTGATTCATTGCATGGGGTATCTTATGGGGTTCCGATAGTTGCAATGGGTGACTTCAACGACATACCTTCGGCCATGCTGTTCGATGTGTTGGACGGGGTGCTTGAAAACAAGTCCATGCCACTGTTCAGACAGGGGAGAGGTACGATAAGATTCCAGGGAAGATGGGACCTCATAGATATGTTTCTCGTAAGCAGTGATGTATCGGAATGTTCAAGGATGTATATCGAACAGATACCTTTCCTTATGGTATGGGACTCTTCATTTCCCGGGTTCAAGCCTTTCCGTACGTATTCAGGACCGAGGTATACAGGAGGCGTAAGTGACCATTGTCCGATACTTCTGAAGATAAATAGATAAAACTTTAGTACGTTGGGTTGGAATATCGATGTAAATTTATAAATTTGAAGATTGTTTGGCTTGTATGATTCCACATAGTAATAACAGAAATTAATATACTTTGATATGAAACCGAACATGAAAATCTTTGATATATTTTCGCCCAAGGGCGATATCAAATGATTTTCATCGTGAGAGTGAGCGATAGCGAACGGCTATCATACTCTCACAAATTTTTATAAATGTAAAAATTTTTGATAGTATGAAACAAAAAATTGCTGAAAAATTCCGTACACTTTATCAGACAGAAGGTGAATTCTTTGCTTCTGCCGGCCGTATCAACCTCATCGGTGAGCATACAGACTACAATGGTGGTTTCGTGTTCCCTGGAGCAATAGACAAGGGGATGATTGCTGAAATAAAGCTCAACGGTACAGAGAAGGTGCATGCTTTTGCCCTTGATCTTGATGAGTACTGCGAGTTCGGACTGAATGAGGAGGATGCTCCTTCTCAGAGCTGGGCACGCTATATCTTCGGAGTATGCCGTGAGACCATCAAGAGGGGAGGAAAGATTTCAGGATTTGATACAGTATTTGCAGGCGATGTTCCTCTTGGAGCCGGAATGTCATCTTCCGCAGCCCTCGAGAGTACTTTCGCATTTGCTCTTGACTATCTTTTCAATATCGGATTTGACAAGTTCGAACTTGCACGCATAGGTCAGAGCACGGAGCACAATTACTGCGGAGTGAACTGCGGCATCATGGACCAGTTTGCTTCAGTATTCGGAAAGAAAGGCAATCTCATGCGTCTTGACTGCCGTTCAATGGAATTCGAATATTTCCCGTTCGACCCAGGCAAATACGGATACAAACTTGTGCTTCTCAATTCAAGGGTAAAACACGAGCTCGTAGGCTCTCCTTACAATGACCGCAGGGCTTCATGTGAGAGGGTTGCCAAGGTGCTCGGCCAGGAGTTCCTTCGCGGTGCTACCATGGACCAGCTTGAGGCAATAAAGGACAAGATTTCAGAGGAAGATTATCTCAGGGCCCGTTATGTCATCGGTGAGGAAAGAAGAGTCCTTGATGTTTGCGATGCCCTTCAGAGAGGTGATTATGAGACCGTAGGTGCCCGTATGTATGAGACTCACTGGGGAATGTCCAAGGATTATGAGGTGTCATGCGAAGAGCTTGATTTCCTTGCTACCGTTGCCAAAGAGTGCGGCGTGACCGGATCACGAATTATGGGTGGTGGCTTCGGCGGATGTACCATCAACCTTGTCAAGGAAGAACTTTACGACGGTTTCATTTCAAAGGCAAAGACTTCATTTGCAGAGAAATACGGCCACGAGCCTATTGTAATCCCTGTTGTAATCAGCGACGGCGCACGCAAACTTGAATAATCAGTCTTAAAAGTTGATTTGAATATACTGACCCGAAGGATGTCTCGACTTCGCTCGACATGACATGACAGTTCTTCGGGTCTTTTTACATAATTTTGGAAGAGAGCCAGTTGCTGTCAACGGTGACGAACCCGTCTCCGGGGTTGATATGTGGATTGCGGGAGAGAATGCCTTCACAGTCCTGATATACATTCCATCCTATGTTAACTCCGGCCATCGTGCCTTTCTGGGGGAACATAAGGGTGATGAGCCTTTCATCTCCATCTCCTTCACAACGGTAAAAATTGAATTTGGCCTTCATCAGTTCTTCCTGGTCCTCGCGGCCGGTAATCTTTCCAATCATTTCCATTTTTGTGACATATTTGCACATCTCCAACACGATATCATCCAGTCCGGCATCGTGGATTAGTACCTTCTCCATGAGGGAACCCATGTCAGTTACTCGTCGCAGGGTGTAGCCACCCATTGCCTTGGTATGCATGGTAATGGCCTTCATCTGAGTTTCTGAAATGTCACCCTCGGGAAGCAGCCAGACCATGAGCTTGGTCTGGGGATCGTGGTATAGGGTCTCATATTTTGCAAGATTCACCTGACCGCAGTGGGGACATTCCCAAAGGAAAAGCGAACCGTTCTTCACTTTTTCCTTCAATTCCGGATTCTCCGCAGTGTTGATGCTTCTGTATATCTTGATTGTTTGTTTTTCACCGCATTTGCTGCAAGGTGCCGATGCTTCTTTTATTATTGACATTAGTATTGATTATTAAAATGATACATTGAAAATTGGTCCGACAAACCATCTGCTGAGATTCAGTCCTGACGCATTTCTTACCGCTTCGAATGAACCGTCGAGACTTCCGTTGACCGATGCTGTCACTCCGACTGAACAAGGCCATTCTATCCACACAAGTGTCTGGAGATCGAGAGCCAGCGAAAGACCTGCAGAATAAAGTGAGAATCCTTTGAAGAAAGAACAGTCGAAATGAGGTGTGAGAACCATCCTTTTCACATAGATGAAAGAGTCGAATATTGGCCATTCTCCCACATATATCGGAATTGCGTAGTCGGCTGTAACCTTGAATCCCCAGTCGCTTGCGTTTACACCCCATGCTGGAAGCGATGCCGCCTGTTCGAATCCTCTTGGCATTGTGTTGGTCACGGCTTGTCCGAAATAATGTTTCCCGGATAGTTTCTGCTGATACAATGCTGTAAGTTTCACACCTTGTGACCTGACGAATCCGGGGAAATATCCGTAGGCATAGCCATATCCCATTGGAGAAACATACTTCCCGTAAGACAGGCTGCCGTATATTCCGAGTTCAATTCCTCCGCCCCATCTCGGATACACCGCTGAATTTGGTACTGCCAATGATCCATAGAGCCTTACAGAGCCCATGAGGCTCTGCATCACTTTGGTACGCTTGTCATATATCACCCTGCTGACAGGATTTCCTCCCGGAACGACATCATAGCTTCTGACAAGCATGGTCTTGTCGAAGCAGTCATTGTTGATGTTGTAGGTAATTTTTGGAATGAATCCCCTGTACCATCCATTTGAATTGAATGAAAGGGGCATATAAACCGATAATTTTCCCTGGACCGAAGGGACAGGAAGTTCGGCGGAGCCCATTCCTATGCTTGCCTTATTTCCTCTCGACCACGCGTAGTTGGTATATAGTCTTGCAGCCCTGTCATTTACGTCGATTGATGCCTCAATCACAGGAGGGAGTCCGGAATATGTCAGTTTGGCATGTCCTGAATGTCTCCATTTGGAACGGTTGTAAGGGTCTTTGTGGGCGGAATATCCGAATTCTCCGACCATCGTGGCGAGACGGTTCTGCATTATTCCGGAGACACCGAGGGAGACCGCTTCATATACCTTGTCGAAGGACATGTTCATTATGTTGTTCACGCTCACATAGAACGGTGTCCATGAATGGACATTGAACAGATGTGCTGCCTTTCTGTATCTTTTTGGTTTTGATACCGTTGCAGTATCTGAAGATATGTATTCCTGACCTTTGGCCGCGGCAAATTCCTTCTCCTGGGCTGTAAGCCTTTCTGCAAGAAAATACCGGTGTTTAGGACCATATTCGACTGTATCTCTGCGGAGGGAGTCAGCTGGGGTGGCAACGAGGGTACGTCCTTTGACTGTCGGCTTGGAGAAAACCACCATGCTTCTGTCCGGTGAGAATGAGTAGTCTGAAAGTCCGTATCTCGAACGGCTTCTCCGGACTATTGCATTGGATTGAAAATCATATATGTACATTTCATTCTCTCCGTCCATGTCGCTTGTGAAAGACAATCCTTCAGGGCAGTCATTGAGGTTGGTGAGCATTACCGGTTGAGGTGAAAGGGTCTCCTCCCATTCCCCGTTGTCCGGATTTACACGGAAAATCCCGTATCCTCCGTCGGATATTGTGCTTGTATAGAGGCAACCGTCCTCCTTCCATACAATCTGGACAACCTGCAGGGAATCAGGTGCCTGGATGGTCCTTCTCCAGTCTCCGCTTTTGGCATCCATTATGGTGATTCCCGTAGCTCCAGACACATCATAAAGGGTAGCGGCGACCATTTTTCCGTCAGGGGATGCCTCAGGGTTGTGTAGAAGGCTTATACTACGGTATGTGCGGGTATGTCCCGACTTGATGTCCATGCTGTGTATCAGGCTTCTGGATTTGAGCGACCAGCGCACTCCGGACGTGCTTTCGCTCCACCATATCTTCCCGTTTTCACTGTCATAATTTATCCTGCTGATGTTTGAGGATATGTTCCTTATGAACTTTTCCTTGCCATTGCTGTCTATTTTTATGAGTACTGGCGAGTTGAGGAAACCGGATTTGACAGTGAATATGCCGTCTGAAGTGAAGACGCTGTTTCTGTAGTCAGTATATAGCCTCGGTTCTTTTGAGAATTGCTCCTGGCTTATGTACGGTGCCCTGGCATCAGCTTCAGCCTTCCAAACCGTGGAGAGAGTGTCACAGATTTCCTTGAAGGCCGGTTTGATACCTTTACCGGAGACTTGCTTGAGGACGGCATAATTGGCATCCAACCTGTACGGCCTCCTTGCTGCAAGTTCATATACCCTGTACATATAATCCGGGCAGTCATACAGTACTCTTGTCCCTCCTACGGTTATATATCCCAATGCATAATAGTTCGGAATATAGAATCTCTGGGATCCGTATCTCCATTTGAACCAATTTCGCTCTATCCCGCTGTCGAATGCCACCCTGTAGTAGTTAAGAAAATCAGCTGTCCTTCCTCTTCCGGACTGTGTATAGGCAGTTTCGACAATCACGGCGTCACCCTCCATATTGGATATGCCCGGATAAAGCAGGGATGCAGCTATGTTTATCATTTCACCGAAAAACCAGTTGAACGGTTTGAGAGATTTGGTCATGCCGAACTGCATCTGGCTGACATGTCTGGATTCATGGATAGCGAGCATCGTATGCCATGGAAGAGGTTCTGGAGAGTATGGACTTGGTACAGTGAACAAATCCATTCTCTTCGGTGCCCATGCCACGGATCCGTTCTCCCCGTAATGTGTATGAAGCACTACCGGCATCTTGGTGTTCCATCCTCCGCTTGGAAGATACCCTGAAGTTCTCGATACTGAAAGCCTGTATTTCTCGAGATTACGGGCATACAGATGTGCGAGACTGTCGTTTCCGACAGGGTAGATTATCCGGTAGTTGTCTGTTTCCACGATGTTCCATCTGAGTTTTCCCGGGTCGTCACCGGTTACATAGAACTGTGCCCTGCACAGAGATGGAATCATAAGAATGATGATGGATAGAATTGCGTATTTGACAGTTATATGTGATTTCATTTATTTTTCCGCAGCCTTTGTATAAGTCCGGCCGCAAATCTAATTATTTTTTATAATTTTGTGAAAATATAGCCTGAGATTATCAAAGATATCAAGACATATTGATACGATGAAGGGTAATTTATTTGCAATACTTGTATCCGTGCTTGTATTGGCGGGATGTAAGGGGCGCAGCCAGCAGGAAGTGGCTGCGTCTTTTCCTGTTGTCATGCCTCCGGCAATGATGGAGGATGCCCAGGACAGGGCTGACTATGTGGCTCTGCATTTCTGGGATTTGTTTGCGGATCCGTCCAGGGAATATTCTCGGGATACATCCCTTTGCGGGGGAGTGCGCAAGACTGAGGTTGAGCAGAAATTCGCCGACTGGACTGCCTGTCTTGGAATGGTGTCTTTCCGTACGGCTTCAGATGCTGTGTCCAAGCTGTATTCCAAGGTGGTGTCATGTGAGGAAAATGACTCTACATCGAATATATTCGAGACAGTCAACGGATTGATTTACAAATATCTGTATGATCCCAATTCTCCGGTACGCAATGAGGATCTTTATGGAATTTATGCAGAGAAACTGTCTGGATGCAATCTGATAGATCAGGCACACAGGTCTGCATATGCATTTGATGCAAGCATGTGCTCCATGAACCGCATAGGGACAAAGGCTGCCGATTTCAGGTTTTCGGACAACCGTGGAAGGATTTCCACTCTCTACGGTATAAAGGCTGAGTGGATTCTTCTTTTCTTCAGCAATCCCGGTTGTGAGGCCTGCATGGAAATAATAAATTCAATAAAGGCATCCGCAAACATAGCGGACATGATAGCCTGCGGGAAACTGGCTGTGGTGAACATATACATAGATGAAGATATAGAGGCATGGAGGTCATATATGCCGATATATCCGAAGGAATGGTACAACGGATTCGACCCTGATTTCGTCATCCGTACAGACCTTCTGTACAATGTGAGGGCGATACCTTCTCTTTATGTTCTCGACAAGGACAAGACAGTAGTTATGAAGGATGCAGTGCCTGAAAATGTATTCTCGTTTTTCAACAATATAAACTAAACCAATATGCAGATCAACAAGGAAATCTGGGGCAAAACAGCCTGTGGCAAGGAGATATACCTCTATACCGTCACGAACAGTTCAGGAGCTTATGTAAAGCTGTCTTCAATAGGCGCGGGCATAGTGTCTGTCGTTGTGCCTGACAAGGATGGAAAGCTGGCGGATGTGGTAATCGGATATCCTGAGGCTTCGAGCTATTTCGGTGACGGTCCTTGCGCCGGAAAAGTGCCTGGAAGGTATGCCAACCGTATTGCAAAGGGACGCTTCACTCTCGACGGCAAGGAGTATGAACTGCCGATAAACAATGGTCCGAACCATCTTCACGGAGGTCCTGAAGGGTTCCAGAACAAGGTTTGGGAGAGCCGTGTGAACGGGGATGCCGTTGAATTCCTTTATTATGCCGAGGATGGGGAGATGGGATATCCTGGAGCCTTGAAGGCTACTGCACGCTATGACTGGAGCGAGGCTAACGAACTCCGCCTTACGCTTACGGCAGAATCTGATGCACCAACCATCATCAACCTCACCAACCATGCCTATTTCAATCTGAACGGAGAGGGAAGCGGAGACATCCTTTCACATCTCCTCCGTCTGAATGCTTCGGAATACCTTCCTACAGACGACACTCTGATTCCTCTCGGAGAAAGCCGTCCCGTTGCCGGAACACCTATGGATTTCATTGTAGCAAAGCCTCTCGGAAGAGATATCAATGAGGATTTCCCTGCATTGAAATACGGCAAGGGATATGACAACTGCTGGGTTATTGACGGATATGAGCCGGGGCAGATTCAGGAAGCTGCATGGCTTCATTCTCCTCAGAGCGGCCGTACATTGTCAGTGTTCACTACACAGCCTGGTGTACAGGTATATACTGGTAACTGGCTTGCAGGTTGTCCTGTAGGAAAATGTGGACGCAGCTACCATGATTATGAGGGAGTTGCAATTGAGTGCCAGAATTTCCCTGATGCTCCGAACAAGGCCGATTATCCTTCACCTGTGCTCAATCCGGGAGAAGTGTATGAGCAGGCTATAATTTTTGCTTTTTCAGTTGAATAGATTCCTCGACAGGCTCGGAATGACATGATTATGTCTTGATGAGGATTGTCATATCGAGCAAAGCGGCAAGTGCATAGTCGGGATATCTGAAACAATAATACCAATGAAACAATATCTGGACCTTCTCCGTCATATCAGAGAGAACGGAGCAATAAAGAGTGACCGCACAGGAGTGGGCACACAAAGCGTGTTCGGATACCAGATGCGCTTCGACCTGAGCAAGGGATTCCCCCTTCTCACCACGAAAAAAGTGCATCTTAAATCCATTATTTATGAGCTGCTGTGGTTCATTTCCGGAGACACCAACATAAAATACCTCAAAGACCACGGGGTGAGCATCTGGGACGAATGGGCCGATGAGAACGGAGACCTTGGTCCGGTATATGGCCACCAGTGGAGAAGCTGGCCTGCTCCTGACGGAAGCACGATAGACCAGCTCTCCAATGTAATCGAGACTATAAAGCGCAATCCGGATTCCAGAAGGATGATCGTGTCTGCGTGGAATGTGGCCGAGGTGGACAAGATGGCTCTTCCTCCTTGTCATACCATGTTCCAATTTTATGTAGCCGACGGTAAGCTCTCCTGTCAGCTTTATCAGAGGAGTGCGGACGTGTTCCTCGGTGTACCGTTCAACATTGCTTCCTATGCTTTGCTGACCATGATGATTGCTCAGGTTTGCGGTTATGAGCCGGGGGAATTCATCCATACTACCGGTGATACCCATATCTATCTCAATCATTTCGAGCAGGTTGACCTCCAGCTTTCCCGTGAGCCGAGGGAGTTGCCGGTAATGAAGATAAACCCTCAGGTGAAGAGCATATTCGATTTCAAATATGAGGACTTCACTCTTGAGGGTTATGATCCATATCCCCGTATTCCGGCACCTGTGGCAGTATGATGGAGAGGACGATAATAGCGGCAGTGGCCGACAACGGGGCTATAGGGAGGGGGAATGCTCTTCTGTGGCATATATCCGAGGACCTGAAGTTCTTCAAGAGGAATACTTCAGGCTGTACGGTAATAATGGGCAGGAAGACATTCGAGTCTCTCGGGAGGCCTCTTCCAAAGAGGCTCAACATCGTTGTTTCGAGGAATTTCGAGGCTCCTGAAGGGGTATATGTTGCTTCATCGCTTGACGAGGCTTTCACTTTGGCTGCCAATTTGTCCCCGGAGAAAGGTATGTCCGTCGAAAAGTGTTTTGTCATAGGAGGAGGCCAGATTTATTCCCAGGCCATGCAGACTGCCGACAGACTTGTGCTTACGAGGGTTCATGTGTCGATTGATGATGCAGACACATTTTTCCCCGATGTGGATTCGAGAATATGGAAGGAGGAAAGCAGGTCCGAGGTCCAAACTGATCCCGAGACGGGATATGATTTTGAATTTGTTACTTATATACGAAAATAATACCGCCCTCCCTGCAGGAGCAGATTTCTCCATTCACTTCGTTCAGTCGAAATGACAGATGAATGCAAGTCGTTCAGTCGAAATGACAGATGAAGACAGGAGTGCCGGATGATGCTTCTGAAGGCGTATAGAATTTGACAATATCAATACTTCGGTAAAAAATTACCGCACTAAAAGTTAAACATTGGAAGCCGGAT
>JBJEBN010000048.1:0-2636 GCA_051870095.1 Candidatus Cryptobacteroides sp.
CGATAAAGGTACTAAATTTCATCGAATTCTTTGACATTTTTCGTCCTAAATCATTAAATATAGCATCGAACAAATCTATATTTTTTAAATCTAAGTTTCAGAATATCAATATTTTCCAACACTATATCTATCCAATTAATGTATTACCTGTTTATGTGTTTTCAAGTGTTCACCAATTAACGAATCAGGCGGAGTCTTCAAATGTCAAATGTTCAGATGCTGTAAGGCTCCGCCATCTCGTTTATGGAAGATTACATCTTTTTGTACTCTCCATGCTTCACCTGCTGTATTTCTCCGGCTTCGATAGCTCTGGCAATCTGCCTGCGCACGGTTCTCAGACTTTTGCCAACATTAGCTGCTACCTTTTTCATGTCCTCAGTTGTGAAGTACCCGGGAAGCGCAGAAATGATAGCTTTACGAGTTGCTGAAGAGTATGAATCCGCAACAGCGATACCCTCTGGTCGTTCTTTGTCCAGAACATTGAAAATGTAGTCGTTGTGGGTGGAAATCACCTTGATGATCTTCATAGTGGTATTGAAGTCCACATCATTACATTCAACATTCTCAGTAATGCGTCCGGAATCCATAAGTCTCAGGGCAGAAAGAACCATCGCAACACGAAGGAAGCACCAAGCCAGTCGATGTGAGCTGGCGGAGTAACGGTCACCATTGAACTCATGCATTCGCTCTTTTTCTGCTGCAAAGAAATCGTTGAACTTGCCTGCCTGTGAAATGGAAAGAGTGAACTTGATGCGTGGAGTCTGCTCAAGAATCTTCGTGAAAGCCGTGAACTCCCGCCCGATTGCATCAAACGAATCCTCAAGAGGGTCATCACAACCATATGAATCGAACCCATCTAGCCACTCTGGTGTGGAGTTGATGCAAAAGAACATAAAGCGGGAGAGGAGTCCATTCTCAGCATCATGGATGAGTGATTTTACTTGTTCTGGAGTGCCGGAAAGAACTGTGGATAGGCGTGGATTTTCGATTTCGCGTTCTTCTCCGTCATCACCCCTGCGAAGGTATCCGAAGCTCTCGTGTGCGAAGGCTTTGCGGAACGAGTCGGAGTAATTGCCGAAGTCTGAGTTGAAGGTGTTGACTACGGTATCACCCTCGGTCTAGAAGAGGATGAGATTACCGTTCTCTGCCATAGCCTGAGCGAATGAGGTTGCGCTGCTGTTGGCTGGTACTCTGAGTAGTTGTATAGGTGGTTTCTCGGGCGGGTCTATGTTGTCGCCCTTCTTCTGGCGCTTGTAACGTGCGTATTCCTTTTTGTACTCGTCTTTGGCGATGGTCCAGCGTTCGAGTTTCTCCTTGTGGATGGGCTTGACGAGTCTGAAGCAGAAGTCGAGTTTTCCTTTGCCAGCACCAGCAGGTCCGGGGACGAAGAGATACATATTGGGATAGATGGTCTTGCCGAAGTAGATGGTGTACATTGGTAGTAGCGCTGAACTGAGTGTGGCAATACTGCCGATGAGAACGAGGCTGCGTTCCTGATGTGTGAGCATTAGGTCTGTGACTTTGCGCAGTAGCCCTGGGAGTGTGGAGAATATGTCTTCAGGAAACATTGGGAGGGTAGGCATTTCTTCGGGGTCATCGAGCGAAAGTGTCAAAGGGACATTTTTGTCACTTTGTCCTTTTGTACTCGGGGATGCATTGTTTGGCTGCGGTCCGATGCTTGCTCTACGCAAGGTAACACCTTGATTTTTGGCAAGATAGAAAAGTGTACTTATATCAGTTCTTCCATTGTCCGATTTAAGACACTCGGAGTACTTTGTGTCACTTTCCTCCTGGTTGTAGCCGGAGTAGATGGAGCTGATGTCGTGGAAGTACCTGCGTCCGGATTCTCCAAATTCTGACGCAAGAGCGAATCCGACCTTGAGCCAGTCACCGTAGTCGGCGGTAATGTCTTTACCGGATGCGCGGAGTTCTGCAATTAGGGCTTCAACCCTTGATGCGGTGTCCGAGTCCGAGGTGTTGTGGGCATAGGCTGGAGTCGAAGTCTGTTCCGATTGCTGTGAGGACTTGTTGCCCTCACTGAGCAGTCCCATGTAAAAATCTTGTGATGTCATACGTGTAATTGTCTTCTATGTATAGTGGATTGAGAAATGCGTTTGGGTCGTATGGGAGGAAGCAGGCTCTGCAGATATCCTTGCCTGAGGGGTCTGCTTCCACGCCATAGGTCTTGCGTGAGTAGTTGGAGAGGATGGTGAAGTACTCTCCGTAGGTTAGCGGTGTACCGTCTGGCTTTGTGATGTTAAGTGGCAGAGACACAATCCATTTGACGCCATCACCGGAAGGACTTTTGAAGGCCAGTACAGTCTCGAAGTTTTCGTCCCAGGCTAGCCTGACCACTAAGCCATCAGGGTCTGGGATGTGGTCGAAGTCTATGACCATATATCCGGATGCCTTTACGAGGTCGGATTCTTTGCGGGTGCGGAAGATTCCTCCCGGCGTGATGTAGTCAAGGTTCTCGGCTTTGTAGCGGCTGCGGGCCTTGTTGTCCCTGATAGTGCGCAGGGTTTCGGTGTGATGCCTGGCATAGTCGCTGACGAGGTATTTGAAGATGTCTTCCGGTGACGCTTCTCTGCAGGGGCGTGTGTTTTTGATAGGCCTGCGGTAGAAGCTGAATCTTG